>CAZJOB010000627.1:0-1988 GCA_964547435.1 uncultured Desulfatiglans sp.
TAATTTTCAGATAGTCGGTTTTGGCGAGGAGGTTGAACGAACAGTTCTGGTTGAAATGGGCAGAAAATATGGTCTGCCGGTGGTGGAGGACCTGGGCAGCGGGTGCCTGATTGACTTTTCAAAATACGGGCTTTCATATGAGCCCACTGTTCAGGAAGTGCTGTCCGCCGGGGTTGATCTTGTAACATTCAGCGGCGATAAACTGCTCGGAGGACCCCAGGCGGGTATTATTCTGGGCCGAAAGGATCTGGTTGAAGAGATACAGAAAAATCAGCTTAACAGGGCCCTGCGGATTGATAAACTGACCCTTTTCGCGCTGGAGGAGACGCTTAATATTTACAGGGATGAAAAGGCCGCACTGGAACAGATACCCACCCTGAGAATGATCTGTCAGCCATATGAAAATATCCGTGCGAGGGCGAGACGGCTTATGCGCATGATAGATAAATCCGCTGTGAATTACTTCAATATAGAACCGGTAAGGGGTTTTTCCAGGGCCGGGGGCGGGGCGCTTCCTCTTCTGGAACTGCCAACCTGTCTTTTGCGCCTTATTACCGATAAACTATCCGCTAATTCCATTATTAAGAGATTGAAATCCTGTGATCCTCCGATTATTGTCAGGGTTGAGGAGGATTCCGTATTATTTGACCTGAGGACTATTCAGGATAATGAATTTAAGACAGTGGCAACTGCCATAAACGGGCTTGTTGATTAAAAAGGAGGTTCTTTTGATGAAAGATATTATCAACAACATTCTGCAGGAGAGTCTGAAAGTAAAGGCCGAATTCATTGATAAAAACATGGACAGGATTATCGAGTTGTCTGAAAAGATCGCCAGGGCCTTTACTTCCGACAGAAAACTGCTTTTATGCGGCAATGGGGGCAGCGCGGCGGACGCCCAGCATCTCGCCGCTGAATTTGTGAACAGATTTGAAATGGAACGCCCTCCTCTGCCGGCCATCGCACTTACGACAGACACCTCAATCCTTACCTGCATAGGCAATGATTATTCATTCGACGATGTGTTTACCAAACAGGTCAAGGCAATTGGCCTCGAGGGAGATATACTTCTTGCAATTAGCACAAGCGGAAATTCTAAAAATGTTATTTCAGCAGCCCGGGCGGCAAGAGATATGGGTATCTATGTTGCGGGTCTGGCCGGTTGCGATGGAGGAAAGCTGAAGGATGCATCTGATTTATGTCTGGTGGTAAACAGCAAGGTAACCGCCAGGGTTCAGGAAAGCCATATTCTGGCAGGACATATTCTATGCAAACTCGTGGATTATATATTGTTTCAAAAGGGTATGCAGGAGGACTAGAAATAAACCATATGTCAAAATATAATCCCATATCACTGGATCGCATCAGATCATATTCATTGAAGGACCGAAGCAGCAAGGTAGGCATTCAGGATTTTGGAAAACCATGGGTGGCAGGCGGAGCTCTGAAAACATGGATAGCATCTCTGCCTGACATCCTTGCTGCAGGCGATATAAAGATTGTGGCAGAGAGGATCATCAGAGCAGCAAAATCAAATAAGATGATCATTCTGGCAATGGGAGCCCATCCCATAAAGGTGGGCTTGAATCCGGCTATTATCGATCTCATGGAAAAAGGGATTATCAGCGCCCTGGCCATGAATGGCGCGGGAATAATACATGATGCCGAACTGGCAATGGTCGGGCAGACATCGGAAGACGTGGCTGAAGGCATAGGCAGTGGCGAATTCGGCATGGCAGATGAAACCGGAAGGTATCTTAATCAGGCCATTACAGAAGGCGCCTCAAAGAATATAGGATTAGGTGCGGCAGTGGGTGATTTTCTTTTGAAAAATAAATTTCCTTACAACCATTTCAGTATTCTGGCCAGGGCCTTTGAACTGGATATCCCTGTTACCGTGCATGTGGCAATCGGAACCGACATTATTCACTATCATCCCGCGGCAGACGGCGCTGCAATAGGAAAATCGAGTCATCTTGATTTTCGAA
>CAZJOB010000628.1:0-1984 GCA_964547435.1 uncultured Desulfatiglans sp.
CCCTGAGATCCCTTGAAACAGGTATTTTCGGTTTTGGAATGGATGAAAGTGAACCCAGGGATGACAGTCCGGATATTCCGGAAATAGAAAAAGATCTGATGACGCCAAATTCAAAACGTCTGTTTCGAATATATCAGGCATTCAGAAAACAGATTTCAGTGGAGAGAATAAATGAGCTTTCCGGAATAGACCCCTGGTTTCTCCATAACCTGGAAAAGATCTTTTTCATGGAGGAGCGCCTTGTGGAGATGGTCAGAAAGGGTGTTATCTTTGAGGATCTGGAACCGGATTTTTTAAAGGAGATAAAGGAGCTGGGCTTTTCGGATGTGCAGCTTGGCGTGATATTCGGCAGAATGGAGGATGAGATTCGGAGCGTCAGGCTTTCAAAGGAAGTAGAACCTGTATACAAGCTCGTTGACACCTGCGCTGCTGAATTTGAGGCCTGTACACCCTATTTCTATTCCACATATGAACATGAAGATGAATCAAGAAAGACAGAAAACAGAAAGGTGGTCATTCTTGGAGGCGGGCCCAACCGAATAGGGCAGGGGATCGAGTTTGATTACTGCTGTGTGCAGGCCTCCTTTGCACTCAGAGAGATGGGCATAGAGAGCATCATGATCAACAGTAACCCGGAAACAGTGAGTACTGATTATGATATTTCCGATAAACTCTATTTTGAGCCGCTCACAAAGGAGGATGTGCTTAATGTTATTGAAAAGGAGAGGCCTGAAGGGGTTATTGTGCAGTTCGGCGGACAGACACCCCTGAATATCTCTGTTTCACTTGCGAAGGCAGGAGTGAAGATACTGGGGACCAGCCCTGACAGCATTGACCGTGCCGAAGACAGGGAGAGGTTTCAGGGACTTTTGAAAAAGCTTGACATACTTCAGCCTGAAAATGGAATTGCCGTAAACAGTGAAATGGCCATAGCGATCGCGGAAAGGATCGGTTATCCGGTTATTGTGAGACCTTCCTTTGTACTTGGAGGAAGGGCCATGGAGATTGTCTATGACAGTGAAGACCTACGACATTACATGAAAACCGCGGTAAAGGCCTCTCCCGGAAAGCCGGTACTGATAGATAAATTTCTGGAAAACGCCATAGAGATAGATGTGGATGCCATATCCGACGGGGTGGATACGGTGGTGGGAGGAATAATGGAACATATTGAGGAGGCGGGCATACATTCGGGCGACAGCGCCTGTTTTCTTCCTCCCGCGTCCATTTCTTCGAATATGATTGAGCAGTTGACCGCGCAAACAAAGGCCATCGCAAGGGAACTGGGAGTGGTGGGCCTTATGAATATTCAATACGCGGTCCGGAATGGACTCATTTATGTGCTTGAGGTCAATCCAAGGGCGTCGAGGACCATTCCCTTTGTGAGTAAGGCCACGGGCGTATCACTGGCAGGGCTTGCCACAAAGGTGATTATGGGAAAAAGCCTTAAGGAACTGGAATTTACCAGGGAGGTGGTTGTTCCGCACGTGTCGTGCAAAGAGGCGGTGTTTCCCTTTACGCGATTTCCGGGGGTGGACACTATTCTGGGCCCTGAAATGAAATCCACCGGCGAGGTCATGGGAATTGACCATACATACGCAATGGCCTTTGCCAAGTCACAGCTGGCTGCAGGACAGGATCTTCCCCTTGAGGGAACGGTCTTCATTAGTGTCAGGGATTCGGATAAACACGCGGTTCTTGAGCCTGCCGCTGTTCTGCGGGATATGGGTTTCAGAATACTGGCAACCGCCGGAACCGCCCGGTTTCTGGAGGATTCCGGAATTCAGGCCTTTAGTGTAAACAAGGTAAGTGAGGGAAGGCCCCATATAGTCGATATGATAAAGAACAGTGAGGTAAGTCTTGTGATCAATACAACGAGTAACAAAAAGGCCGTATCCGAGTCCTTTTCAATTAGAAGAAGCGCCCTTGTGCTGGGTATTCCATATACAACCACCATTGCCGGTGCAAAGGCGACGGCAATGGC
>CAZJOB010000629.1:0-1975 GCA_964547435.1 uncultured Desulfatiglans sp.
TAAAAAATTGCCTCGGCATTTATATCCGTATAATGATGAGTAATAATATCTCTCATTCCTTTTGCTTTTTTCCAATCAACTTCAGGATAACCAGGAAGCAATGTGTCGTTTGTGATCTTATCAAGATTTTTTAATGATTCACCAATAACAATTAACATCATGGCAATGGCGTCCAGTTTTTCAACTCCGGCAGGGCTGTCAGTGAAATCGGATATATCATGAATAATTTTAAAACGAGTCACAATTTTTTCTGCGGATTCTTCTATTTGCCTTAAAATTTCCAATGCCAGTTCTTTATCAGGCATACTCAGACTCCTGATCTATTCTTTTTTTTAGGAATTTATTCATGTTTTCTCTGTAGGCGACTACATCCACACATCTGTCAGTCATTTCCTCAAGTTCCTGCTTGATGCCTGCGAGTAAAAAAAGATCCGGCTTATGAATGTGAAGAACGACATCTATATCACTATCGCAATTGGTCTCATCCCGGGCTGCAGATCCAAAGATGCCGATTGCCTTTATATTATATTGTTCAGCGTATTTTACTTTATATGCCTTCAGTATATTTAATATTTCTTTTTTACTCATCGTATTATACCCGAAAATTTTGTGGCCTTTGTTGATGAAGGTTAAAAACAAATATGCTATCAATCTCATATTAAAAAAAGTATTTTATGGTTTCATATTTTCTCTTTTATAAAAAAAATAGTCAAGAAGCCGGTCATGATAATTGTAATTTATACAAAATATTAGTATATTTAAGCTCAATATCTTTTATTTCAATGATTTTAGCTGATAGAATTATACTCAAAACGGACAGCATTTATCTGTAATTGTAAATTTCAGAATGAAAAATAGATAATTATTTATCTGTTCGCTGAATACCCGGCCCCTAAACCGGCTGCCACATTTCAATACGATGTCCTTCGGGATCATATAAATAGAAGACCCGGCCATTCCATGGATGATTTATCAGGTCTCCGGGGTTCATGCCTGCTTTTTCCGCAAAGTCATGGGCAGAGGTGATATCGTCAACCTCCAGTGCTATTGTAATGCCTTTGCCATTGCAGCCTTTAATTGAGGCCCTTTTTTCATCGGCAATGCTCAATCTTGAGACAGGGGACAGGGCGAATTCAAAAAACCAGTCATTGGAAAAGTTGACCGGCAGACGCAGAATGTCTCTGTAGAAGATAACTGTTTTTTCCCAGTTCTTGCAGTATAAAATTATGTTGGAGGTTTTAAGGCATTTATGCATGTTGCACTCGCGATCACCTGTCATTGAAGAACGGCCTCCACTCAAACTAATAACCGGAAAATGCTCCGGCGCCTGAAAACCGGATAATGGTTAAGAGGCGTCGGAAGAATGGATTTATAAAAGTCCCGCTTCCCTGTGTTTATCGGCAATTGCCAAAGCAAGCTGATCAAGGGCCTTGTAGTCTGCTTCTTTGGGAAGGCCTTTGCATAAAACCGGTTCAATTACCTCAACCTTAAGGTTTGGGATCATCCCGGCAAGTGTTTCCACTGTTTTTCCTCCCCAACTGTATGACCCGATAATAGAAAGGAATTTTGTTTTGGGTCTTAACGCGTTTGCGAGAAAAGTAGCATACGCGGCCATGGGGTGAGGCCCTGCCAGCACAGTCGGAGCACCGACAACTATGGTGGCGGCATCCACAAGACACATACCGAGTTTGCCGATATCGGCAACAGCCAGATCAAACAGCTCAACGCTTACCCCCTGCGCGGTCAGGGCTGATAAGAGTCTGTCAACCATCAGGCGGGTGCTGCCGTGCATGGATATAAAGGGCAGGGCTGCCAGATTTTTCGGCCCTCCCGATACCCAGTCCCTGTAAGCATCCATAATCCAGGCAGGTTTGTCATATATCTGCCCGTGACTTGGGGCAATCATTCGAATGTCGTATTCTTTGAGCTTTTCGATATTCTTTTCTATCACGTTCCTGAAAGGCATCATAATTTC
>CAZJOB010000630.1:0-1972 GCA_964547435.1 uncultured Desulfatiglans sp.
TGGGATGAGGATTGCCAAGTTCCCTGCCCATCTTCTCGATATTATCTGCGGCAGACGGCGCCGGATTATCGGATGGACTGAGAATATTATCTTCAGGCCTTATAATCAGTTGTTCCGCCTCTGAGATCAGCCCGTTTTCTATCTTTAGCCGAAGCGCTATGGCTACGGGTCTGGGTGTATCTTCAGGCTTCTGTGCCTCCTCCCTGGCTGTTCCGAAATAACCTATCTGCTGTGTTTCAATATCAGGCACATAAAACCTGTAAGTCCCCTTCCCTACCATGCTTGCCCATAGACCTTCATCGCCCAGAGGCAGCCTTACGCCGTTTTCCGTGAACACGCAATTTTCAGCAAAAAGGGTTTTTTTAGGGTCATTCTCAAGCATCGCGTCCATGTACTTATCGACATATCCTTCAAGGCATGCCCTGTCACATGAATTCTGAATCACAGGTTCAGTAGACGCCTTGTCTTTGCATGCTGTCATGGATAGCAGCAGAATCAGTATTCCGGCCGTTAAAAAAAGATATTTCCTCATTATTTTTCTCCTTTTTTTATATCTGGTTGGTCTGATTGAAAAGAAACGATATTTTGCCCGAAGTATAGGAATTTTACCGGTGTGTGTCAAAACAATATTAAACAGATGCAGTTCCTTTTATTTTCAGTTTCATTTAAATATTTACAGAGAATAGATTTTGGTGCCTCATAAGAATTTGTGGGTAAAGATAAGACTTAAACACCATCTGGATATCCACAGCACCATAGGAGTACTGTATAAATGGTGTTTAATATGTCGCCCCGATGGGGCTTATAAAAAATGACGCACATATAGCGCTATTAATATGCCGCACCTCCGGCGCTGTTACTGATTGTCCATATATCAGTTTTTTAACCCCTGAAGGGGTGGCATGTTAATAGAAAACACATTATCAAACAACAATAGTTTTTCGATGGACACTAGATCATATTGTGTGTTTACTTTCCCGGCGAAAAGATATAAAAAAATAAACAAATTTTATATTGAAACGAGGATTACTGAATGAACGATAATATTCTAAACCTGGACTCATACTTCGAGAGGATCAAATACACAGGCAGGACCGATGTTACTGAAGAGACCTTAAGGAATCTTCATATTGCGCACACACTGAACATCCCCTTTGAAAACCTGGATGTATATTATGGAAGGCCTGTCCTTCTGGACCCGGAATCCCTTTCCGGTAAGCTTATAAATAACAGGCGCGGAGGATATTGTTTTGAGATGAACGGCCTTTTTTCTCTTGTCCTTCAAAGGCTTGGATTCAGGGTAAAAAATCTGCTGGCAAGGGGAACAATAGACGGCATCGATTATATCGCAAAGACACATCAGGTATTACTGATCGAGAAAGGAAACAAAAAATGGCTTGCTGATGTGGGTTTTGGAAATGACGGCATAATGGCGCCCCTCTTACTGGAGGAAGGAACTGACCAGCAGCAGTTTGCTCACACCTATCGTCTTATTAAACACTCAAAGTTTGGTTATGTGCTTCAGAAGAAAGACAGAAATGACTATACCTCACTGTATGCCTTTACACTGGAAGAATGTCAGCCAATGGACTTTGTCATGTCAAACCATTTTACTTCCACGTTCCCGAATTCCTTCTTTCTCACAATGCGAATGATTACAATGCCTACAAAGGAAGGCAGGATCACACTGACCGACAGCCATTTTAAAATTTCCGCCAATGGCGACACAACAGAAAATAAAATCGAAAATGATGATGAGTTCAAAATGGTGTTAAAAAAATACTTTGATCTTGATCTGGATAGAATCAGGCCCTGATCACAATTGTTTCTTTAAAAAGGAGGCAGCATGAAAAAGCTATTCAGTCTTTTATTATTTACACTATTGTTATCAACAATCTCTTTTAACTGTTCCAGAAAGGAAACTCCCGCCCCTCTCATTCCAATGAGGGACTTTTTCAGGAATCCTGAAAAG
>CAZJOB010000631.1:0-1972 GCA_964547435.1 uncultured Desulfatiglans sp.
AAGGCCCTGCCGGAAGAGGAAAGGGTCAAAAACAGTGAATCATACATCTCCAGGGATTTTCTGGGTTATTCATTTTTCAGAAATGTGTTTATGTCCGAATATGAAAGATCCGGCATAGGCTATAAAATGTTTATCATCGAAGAAAGAGACAGGGCATCTGCTGAAAAAACACTGAGTGAATATATGAAAGCAACCAGCGCATCCCTGGATATTCTGAAGGATGGCATACATGAGATAGACGACCCATATCAGGGAAAGATATATATCTCCGGCAGGGGCAGATATATCGCGGGTCTGATGAATCCCGATGATTCGAATGTGAAACCTGATATTCTGAACACAATTTTTTCTAATTTGAAGTGATTTGAATTTAGAGAAGAGATAGTATTTTACAACCGTTAACAAATTAAGGGAGATAAAATAATGAATAAAAAGCTTGTTAATAGAAACCGCAGAAAATTTATAAAGAACAGCATTACGGGTCTTGCGGGCGTGTCTCTTTTACCCGGCCTTTTAAGTGAAAAGGCGCACGCGGCTGAGACAAAAAATGAACAGAAATTTGTGTACAGGACACTTGGTAAAACCGGGATTAAGCTTCCAATAATAAGCATGGGGGTCATGAACACCCATAATCCCAAGCTTGTCGAGGCCGCCTATAACGCGGGGGTTGTTCATTTTGATACTGCCGCCAATTACGGGAGAGGCAATAATGAGATAATGCTCGGTGAATTTTTCAAGGATAAACCCAGGGATTCATTTGTACTGGGCACCAAGGTGTCAATGCCCGGAATGATGTTCGGAAACCTGAATGAAAACGCGAAGCCCGAAGATTTTATTGGTGAATTTGATAAGAGCATGAAGCGCATCGGGCTGGAATATGTCGATATCCTTTACCTGCATGGCCCTTCAAGCAGAAAAGCAACCCTGTTTGAACCCTATCTGGAGGCAATGAAGCAGATTAAAAAGGATGGAAGGGCCCGGTTTATCGGTGTTTCCACTCACCAGAATCAGCCGGAAGTGTTAAGGGCGGCCATAGAAAGCAAGGCCTACGATGTGGTTCTTGTTGCGTACAATGCCACATACGAAAACAGTGATGAAATTAAAAAGGCCATAGCAGAGGCGGCAGAGGCGGGACTGGGAATAATCGGCATGAAGACCGTTGCCGGCGTGGTAGGGGGCGGCTTTGGCGGTCCGAAAAAAAACCCGTCTGAAGAGGAAATTGAAATGGCCATAAAATGGGTGCTTGAGGATGAGAATGTTCACACAATAATCCCGGGATGGCAGACCTTTGATCAGATAACCTCAACCATTTCTGTTATGAACAACTTTAAACTGGCTGCTACCGAAAGATCGCGCGTTAAGGCTGTCAGCCGGCAGAATGACCTGTTTTGCCAGCACTGTGAAGAATGTATGCCGCAATGCCCGGCAGGTCATCATATCCCCACTTTTATGCGCAGTTATATGTATGCCTATGGGTATAAAAACATGCAGAAGGCCAGGGAAACGCTCGATTCCATGAACCTCGCCAGTATCGCCTGTGAAAGCTGCGACACATGCACTGTTAAATGCGCCAGGGGTTTTAATGTAAAGGAAAGGATACTTGATATAGCAAGGCTTAGGGACGTGCCTGAGAGTTTTCTGGTTTAAATAAGCAGAACTCGTAAAAAGTCGAATTTGGCTATTTGTCATTCCGCGACTTGTTGAAAATCCCGATGCTGTTTTCGCGGCCTGCCGGGCCGTAGCCTCCCTGACCTCCAATTTATCCCGCCATAGCTTTATGCGACGGCGGAAGCTTTAGCGGCGGTGGTTGACGAAGCTGGGTTGCGGAATCCAGTGTTTTCAGATAGTTATGGATTCCCGCCTGCATGGGAATGACGTTTGCGGGACTTTTTACGAGTTCATCAATAATAACTGATCCCAGAACAGGGTTTCCTGACAAATCACTCATTGATTCCATCTTTATTTTCAGTCA
>CAZJOB010000632.1:0-1972 GCA_964547435.1 uncultured Desulfatiglans sp.
GGCTTATATCATGCCGGGGCAGGCTCTTTTCGCCGGAATGACGAAAATGACGTTTTTTTGACTTTTTTACGAGTCTGTCAAGATTGATGAACTTATAAAAAGTATATGCCCATATGCAACTAATGGCAGGCCGACAGCAGCCTTCGCCAAGGCTTCCGCCTTCATATATCGTTACGACTTGACAAGACGCCCCGACATGATGGCGGGCAGACAGCCGCCGTCGCCAAGGCTATAGCGGGCCAGGCGCAGGTCCGACAGGTTTTTTTATGTTTTTCAGTATACCTTAAACCTCACACCTTAAACCTTATACCGCTGCAAGAGCACTATGAATCACAAATTTGCTCTTGACTTCCTTTGAAGTCAAAAAAACGAGATCGTCAGACTTGATAAACTTATATTAGTCTGGAAAGCCCTTGAAAATATCATGGCAGCATTCCTATAAGGTGGCTGGCCTGTCCCTTTGTGATGCCTTTCGGGACATCTATCTTTTTGTCTTGCAGCAGATCAAGCTGCTTTTGGGTGGCAGGCTGATCCCTCCATCTGGAGTAGAGGCTTACCAGCCGCAGAAGATCGCTGAAATTTTCTCTTACATATTCTTCTCCTGCCAGTATGGCGGAACGCAGGTCGGATTTTTCCAGAAGCACTTTGTCCTGGCCCTGTTGCCGGATCTGAACTTCATATCTTCCGAGAATATTGGGTGTAACTATTACAGCACGCCCTTTCGTGAGCCCCAGCCTGTATTCACCTTTGCCGAAACCTGCCCACGCGAAATCAGCGTATACCAGTAATTCATGCGGGGTTTCAAGGTCAAAGAGATCTATTTTTTTGCATCTGTAACGAAGGTCGCTAAGAGAGACTGCCCTGTCAACAGGCACCCATGGCCTGTTTGTCTCCACCCATTGAATAGCCTTCTGTGCCTCATTCGTGGTGCGGCCTTCAAGATCAAAATTATCCGAAAGGCCGAACAGTGAGGGCAGGGTGGCCAGACTGTGTTCGCGCGTTACATCAACTATATCTATTACAGTGACATTTTCCTTGCCCGGATGAAGCCTTGTGCCCCTTCCTATCATCTGTGTATAAAGCAGGGTTGACCTGGTAGGGCGCGCAAGTATAATTCCCTCAACCGAAGGCTCGTCATAACCCTCGGTCAGCACCATGCAGTTGGCAAGGACATGAATCTCTCCCCTGCTGAAATCATTAAGTATCCCTGACCTTTCATTCATATCCATGTTTCCGCTTATAGCTGCCGCCCTGATGCCCTTTCTGTTAAAGGCCTCTGTCACGCTGTAGGCGTGCGCCACATCAACGCAGAAACACAAAGTCTGCCTTCCCCTAAGGTATTTCATGAACACATCAATAATTATTTTATTTCTCTGCTCCACATTCACGGCCTTTGAGAGCTGAGCAGCCACAAAGTCACCCATTCGCGTCGTGACTCGTGTAAGGTCCACATCTGTTTCCACACGATAACCGGCCACAGGCGAGAGGTAACCGGACTGAATCATTTCAGGAAGGGATTTTGAATAGACTATCTCCTGAAAAACCTCATTAAGACCGACGCCGTCACCCCTTCTGGGAGTGGCGGTGAATCCCACAAGCAGCTTGGGCGTGTCAGGTTTAAATACGCCCAGATGCTCAAGTATCCTTTTATATGTTCCTGCTGTGGCGTGATGCGCCTCATCGACAACAATAAGAAAGAACCGGTCAGGATCAAGGTTTTTCAATCTGGCGGAATCTTTACGTCCCAGTGTGGGAACGCTGGCCACGACCACATTGCTTTCAGGGTCGGCTTTTCTTCCGGCCTGTTCGATCTCAACCTTAAGATCCGGATTGGCCTTTTTAATCTTGTCCCGTGCCTGATCCAGCAGTTCCGCGCGATGGGCGAGTACGAGCATCTGTCTTTTCATTTTGAAGTAGCGGGGAAAGTCGGCAAAGATAACTGTCTTGCCTGACCCTGTAGGAAGGGATATAA
>CAZJOB010000633.1:0-1971 GCA_964547435.1 uncultured Desulfatiglans sp.
CAGTTAAGACTTAATCTCATAACTAAAATTGCCTTAAAAATCTCATATCATTTCTGAAAAAGAGCTGTATGTCGTCTATTCCGTATTTGAGCATGGCGGTTCTTTCTATTCCCACTCCGAATGCGAATCCTGAATAAACTTCCGGATCATAATCAACAAATCCATAGACAGCAGGGTCCACCATGCCGGAACCAAGTATCTCCAGCCAGCCTGAATTTGAGCAGGTCCTGCATCCCTTTCCATTGCACATAACGCACTGTATGTCCACCTCGGCGCTCGGTTCGGTAAAAGGGAAAAAGCTGGGCCTGAATCTCAGGGCTGTGTGCGATCCGAACATCTGGTGCACAAAGCTTGTCAGGGTGCCTTTCAGGTCGCCAAAGGTGACGCCTTTGTCAACAAGCAGACCTTCCACCTGATGGAACATGGGGGTGTGCGAAACATCCGAATCGCTCCGGTAGACCTTTCCCGGCGCTATTATGGCGACAGGAGGCCTCTGTTTTTCCATGACACGC
Source organism: uncultured Desulfatiglans sp. (assembly GCA_964547435.1). Lineage (GTDB taxonomy): Bacteria > Desulfobacterota > DSM-4660 > Desulfatiglandales > HGW-15 > CAZJOB01. The sequence goes on from CAZJOB010000633.1 coordinate 513, forward strand.
ACCTGCATTGGCGAGGTATGGGTCCTCAGCACCACATTATCAGATACATAAAAGGTGTCCTGCATGTCCCTTGCCGGGTGGTCTTTCGGAAAGTTAAGGGCCTCAAAATTATAGTAATCAAGTTCGACATTAGGCCCTTTTACAATCCTGTAACCCATTCTGACAAGGATGTCGCATATCTCCCTATTCACCTGATTTATAGGGTGCAGATGCCCTCTTATGGGTTTTCTTCCGGGGAGGGTGATATCAAGATACTGATTAGCATCTGTTTCATCAGCCCTGATGCGTTCTCCTGCGGCATCCATTGATTCCGACAATTCTGATTTGATCTGATTAGCCAGTTTGCCTATTAGCGGTCTTTTATCAGGAGGCAGGTCAGCGAGGCTTTTCAATATAGAAGTGACTTCACCCTTTTTCCCGAGGTATTTTACCCTGAATGTCTCAAGATCATTCCCGTGCTTTATGGAATCAAGTTCAGCAAGGGCCTTTTTTTTTAAATTGAGCAGCTTTTCTTCCATAGCCTTTATTGTTTAGCCATGCTTGCGACTTTAGCGAATCCGGAGGGATCATTAACAGCCATATCGGCCAGGACCTTTCGGTCAAGTTCAACTCCTGCTTTGGCCAGGCCGCCTATGAGGCCGCTGTATGATAACCCGTTTTCCCTTGCAGCGGCATTTATTCGAATAATCCACAGTTTTCTGAAATCACGCTTTCTGTTTCTTCTGTCCCGGTAGGCGTATCGCCTCGCCCTGTCAACAGTTACAGCGGCGGTCCTTAGGAGTTTGCTGTGTCCACCCCTGTATCCTTTTGCCGCTTTAAGTATCTTGTTTCTTCGATGTCTGGCTTTAAAGCCTCTTTTTACTCTTGGCATTTTTTAACCTCTTTAATTAATTTATTTATAGGGAATAAGCCTGCGTATTCCCTTCAGGTCAGTTGAATCCACCAGTCCTGATTTTCGCAGATTCCTCTTTCTTTTAGTGCTTTTCTTTGTGAGAATGTGACTCGCGTATGCCTTGTTTCTCACTATTTTTCCTGTTCCCGTGATTTTAAAACGTTTCGCCGCGCCACGGTTGGTCTTCATTTTTGGCATTTATAACCTCCATAATTTTAAATGAACCCTAATAGGATAAGCCCGGAGCTATTTCGGAACAACTACCATGGTAACATTTCTACCTTCAATTTTTGCTTCCTGCTCTATGCTTCCCTCTTTCTCAATTTCCTGGGCAACCTTGTTTAATAGATCAATTCCACCTTCCTGGTAGGCGAATTCACGCCCTCTGAATGATACCGACAGCTTCACACGGTTTTTTTTGCTCAGGAATTTTTTCAGATTTCTTATCTTGTATTCCAGGTCATGTTCATCAGTATGCGGCCTGAATTTGATCTCCTTTAACTGGAATGTCTTTCCTTTTTTTCTTGCTTCCTGATCTTTTTTACTGGACTGGTATTTGTACTTCCC
>CAZJOB010000634.1:0-1961 GCA_964547435.1 uncultured Desulfatiglans sp.
ACAGGAACTCCCATCCGGAGAAATGAGGGCGCTTGAAAGAATGATAGCTCTTCAGGCAATAGATTCAAAATGGCGGGAACATCTATTGAATATGGATGAACTCCGCGACGGTATATGGACAGCAGGCTACAGTGAAAAAAATCCGCTGATAGAATACAAATTACAGGGTATGGATCTTTTCAGACAGATGCTTGACCTGCTTAAACAGGATATACTTGAATATTTATTAAAAGTTCAGATAAAAGAAATAATTCAGCCTGAACCTGAATATCAATTTGCTCCTATGGGGGGTGAATTCCATGCTGAGGTTGAGCAGTTCGGTTCGGGCGGAATACCACTATCTTCAGCACCACGGCCGCAGCAGATTGCCCACAGGAAACCGAATTCTGAAGAAGAAACAAACAAATACGACTCTTATGCGGGAGTACAGAGAAAAAAGACAAGAAGAAGCAGAAGGAGATAAATTACATGGCATCAAAACTTATGAAAAGCGTGTCGGGTATACGTGGTGTAGTTGGTGATACGCTTACTCCTGACTTGATAGTAAAGGTCGCGTCTGCGTTTGCAAAATACACAAAGAGAGGGACTATTGTAGTCGGAAGGGATACGCGTCCTACAGGCGAAGCAATTACCCATATTCTTGAGCATGTTCTTGCACTTTCCGGCTGTAATGTGATAGATCTGGGCATTGTGCCTACTCCTACAGTTGAGCTTATGGTTAAGGATCTTAAGGCAGATGGCGGTATTATGATTTCTGCCTCTCATAATCCTATTGAATGGAATGCCTTTAAGTTAATTAATAAAAACGGCATTTTTCTTAACGCAAAGGAGATAACCATTTTTTTTAAATATTTAGAAGATATTTTTAAATATGTTTCATGGAATAAAACAGGAACAATAAGATACAATCCCGATTCAGAGAATGTTCACATAGAAAAAGTTCTCCGCGTAATTAATAAAGAAAAAATAAAAAAGAAAGCATTTAAAGTTGTTCTTGATTCAGTGAATGGCGCAGGTTCTGAAATAACATTAAAATTATTGTCAAAATTAAATTGTAAAATAATTCCCCTGTACTGCGACATAAATGCCTCTTTCCCGAGAGGTGCTGAACCGGTTCCCGAAAACTTAACAGACCTCGCCAAAGCGGTAAAAAAATACCGTGCCGATATCGGGTTTGCACAGGACCCGGACGCAGACAGGCTTGCAATCGTCAATGAGCACGGAATCCCGATCGGAGAAGAGAACACGCTGGCATTAGTAACCGAGCATCTGCTTTCAAAGAAGAAAGGCAGGGTTGTCGTCAATCTTTCTACAACCAAAGCAATTGACGATATTGCACATAAATACAGAGTGAATGTTAAGCGTACTAAAGTAGGTGAAATAAATGTTACAGAAGAGATGAGGCGAAAAGGCGCCCGTATCGGAGGAGAGGGCAACGGCGGAGTTATTTCGCCGGAGATCAATATGGGCAGGGACAGCCTTGCCGGCATAGGTTATGTGCTTGAGATGATGGCAGAACGCGGTCAAAGCGTATCAGAGCTGGTGAACTGTCTTCCTCAATATACTATGAAAAAAGGAAAAGTTAGATCCGATGATGGTAATAGGAACAGGATTATTTTTAAAAAAATTATTGATCAATTCAAAGGCGAAAAATTTTCCGACATAGACGGATTAAGAATAGATTTTATTAATCATAATGAATTCAAAGGCGGCTGGGTGCATTTACGGCCTTCAAATACCGAGCCCATATTCAGAATAATTTCCGAAGGCAGAGACTCTGCGCACGCAGCTAAAATATACAATTATTTCGCGAAAATGTTCGGAAAATAATTTTTTACTGACATGCAGAGAGTACAGACACATTAGGCAGATTAAAAATCTGCTCAATTTTTTATTATCAGTGCTTATTTTTTGGTAGTGTATATTTAATTGTGTAAATTCTGATTGAAAAACATGGTGCA
>CAZJOB010000635.1:0-1955 GCA_964547435.1 uncultured Desulfatiglans sp.
GTATTACGCGGGCGATGAAGAGTTACCGGCAGAATCGAAAATTCTCTATGATAAAACTATTGGTGATCAATTGGCACTTGATATTATTTTTGCCCTTGCCACAGGGATATGTGAGAGATTCAGACTTTAAATTTTCCACTTTTAAGACATTGAAAAGCCGGAACGCTTCTGCTACTATCCCTTCAAAATTTTTTAAATCTACCAGAGAGGAAGTTTGTTATGCTTTTTTCAGAACGTGTTTTTTGCGGTCAGCTCAATCCTGATGATGTGGGCCGCAGAGTACTCCTTGCCGGGTGGGTGGATGCCTACCGGGATCACGGGGGACTCCTGTTTATACATCTGCGCGACCGAAGCGGCATTATGCAGATTGTCTTCAACCCTGAAACAGCCTCACAGGCTGTATGCGATCTTGCTGCCTCACTCCGGGCCGAATACTGTATTTCGGTCAAAGGAGAGATCAGAAAAAGGGATGAAGGAACGGAAAATCCCAATATAGAGACAGGCACAATCGAACTGATGGTTGATGAGCTTTCGATCCTTTCCGAGTCGGACTCCCTGCCGTTTACTGTCTCGGAAAAGGCGATGGTTGCAGGCGCCTCATCATTAAGCACGGAAAATATAAATGAGGATCTGCGGCTTCAGTATCGTTATCTGGATATTCGGCGTTCCTCCATGAGGGATAACCTGATTGCACGGCATCGTATTTTCAAATCCGTTCGCGATTTTCTGGACTCAAGGGGCTTTCTGGAGATAGAGACACCTGTTCTGACCATGAGCACACCGGAGGGTGCCAGGGATTACCTGGTGCCCAGCAGGGTTCACCAGGGTAACTTCTACGCACTTCCACAGTCTCCCCAGCTCTTTAAACAGCTTCTCATGATAGGGGGCATGGAACGCTACTATCAACTGGCCCGCTGCTTTCGTGATGAAGACCTGCGGCCCAACAGACAGCCGGAATTCACACAGATGGATATTGAGGCATCATTTATTGACGAGGAGTTTATATACGAACTCATAGAGGAGCTTACTGTCAGAATGTTTGCTGAAGGCGGAATCTCTCTTACCAGGCCCTTTCCCCGAATAAGCTATGATGAGGCAATGGAGATCACTGGTTCAGACCGGCCTGACCTGCGCTTCGGCCTTCGTTTTGTGGACGTGACCGACCTGTTTCACGATACAAAATATACGATCTTCCGCCAGATTATGCAGCGTGGCGGCAGCATCAAGGGGCTCAACATAAAGGGCCAGTCTGAAAAACTCAGTAAAAATGTGCTGCAGAATGAATACGCCAAAGAGATCGCGCCTTCATTCGGTGCAAAGGGCATGACCTGGATGCGCGCTGAAAACGGAAAACTGGAATCTAATATTGTACAGTTTTTCAGCGGGAAGGAGCTGGAAGAGCTCCAAAAGAGATTCGCGGTGGAGGATGGCGATGTCCTTATCATGGTTGCTGATACTTCCCGCACTGTTGTCACCTCTGTTCTGGGCCAGCTTCGCCTTCACCTGGCGAACCGGCTCGGCCTGATTCCCGAAGATCGATACTGCCCTGTGTGGGTCACGGATTTCCCTCTGTTTGAAGCTATGGAAGACGGCAGTGTAACCTCCAGCCATCATCCCTTTACCTCGCCTGATCGCGTGGATTTTGATCCTGAAAATATCGAAGAACTGCTTACACTCAAATCAAGGGCCTATGACCTGGTTATGAACGGAGAAGAGCTGGGAGGCGGAAGCATTCGTATAAGTAACCGGGAGCTTCAGAAAAAAATATTCAGGGCCCTGGGACTTACAGAGGAGGAGACCAGACAGAAGTTCGGATTCTTTCTGCGCGCGTTTGATTTCGGTCCGCCTCCCCATGGAGGACTGGCCCTTGGCATGGACAGGACCGTTTCCATGATTCTTGGAAGCAATTCTATTCGTGATGTTATTGCCTTTCCCAAGAACCGCAGCGCGGCATG
>CAZJOB010000636.1:0-1954 GCA_964547435.1 uncultured Desulfatiglans sp.
GCCGTCATAAAAGCCTTTTTTTGTGAGAAAGATGGTGCTGGTAACATGCATGGGCGCAACATCAGGCATGAGCTGCATTTTTATTCTGCCCTTGTTTGTCTCCAGTACCCAGAAGTATTCTCTGTTTTTGTCGAAGGTCATGATCTCCGGTTTTTGAAGCTGAACCTTCCAGGCCTTGTCCCCAAGAAGCACCAATGCCTGTTTTTTCTGCTGTTCATCCTGATATTCCTTTATTATCTGTTTGGTCTCTTCCTGATTGAAGAGAGGGGCCTTATCGTTATATACATCTTTTATTGCCTGAATCAGTATGTCAAAATCCGGGTTAATATCCTGGCGCTTCAAACTGCTGCCGACCTGTCTTCCGACCACATAGCTCATTTTTTCTTTATTGGTTTTCATCTCTTTCTGTTCTTCAGCCGCATAAAGAGGCGCTGAAAATATAATGCTCAACAGCAGCAACGCGAAAATTCTGATCGTCATAATAATCTCCTTTGATAATGTCTAAAACATCGGACTGTCATTCAGGGATTTTTCAGGCATCTCCTGACAGACATCCCAGTGTTCGGTCAGCCTGTCGTTTTCAATTCTGAATATGTCAACAATCGCATAACCTTCTTCACTCTTTTCCGGTCTAAAATTGTAATGTATGGCAACGAGATCGTTTTCCGCTATTATTCTTTTCAGATAGTAACCGGGGTCGGGATGAATCTCCCAGAAATCCTGAAAAAACTTGATGAGCTTCGCCTTTCCGTGGCCGAGGCCGGGATTGTGCTGTCTGTAGTTCGGTCCAAGCAGTTCATCAAGCACTGTGATATCCTTGCCTATCATAAATTCATTTAAAAACCTCATAACAAGCTCTTTATTCTGTTCTATGGACATAATTTATCTCCTGTTCTTCATTAATTTAATAAAAAGGCGGTTTCAGCGCACAAATAAAACTGATGAATAACCTACAACACTGCTCTTGTCACCCCCCGGCACGTCGCCTGAATTCGCGTATTTCTGTACCAGCACATGTTTTGCCCCCTTTGAACCGGCGAAAATGATTGCTGTTCCCACACCGCCGCTCGCGCAGATAAGGGTCCGGAGTTCGGGATTATTATTGTTCCGCATCCCTCGTCTCAGATAGCTGAAAAAGCGGTCAAGGTTCATCTCCTTGATTATTTCAAGGGTCTCATTGTCATATTTATAGGCCAGTTGAGAAGACGGGTAGTGACTCATATCCGTGCTGGCAAGAATGAATATCTTTTTACCTTCTGCAGAGAAGTTTACAGCGTCGGCAAATATTCGGCAGTTCTCGGCCGTCGGATCTCCGAACATGATGGGAACGATTTTGCATTTTTTGTCCATGACCTGCAGAAAAGGGAGCTGAATTTCAATAGTGTGATCATTTGCATGAATAGCGGCGTTCGGCCTGATGCCCCTGTTATACTCCTCCATCTTTTCAATCATCTCCCGGTCAAGGGCAATATCTCCCAGGGGGGTCCTGAAATAATCCGCCGGGCTCGTGAATGCCACGACCCCTCGTCCTGCATCGTGCCCTATTATAACCAGGGTGTCAAAATCCACATTCTGAAGCTGTTTGAATGTCAGTGCCGCGATTCTTCCGGAATATACATATCCCGCGTGCGGGGCGGTCGCGGCCACGATCTCCCCGTCCGGTGAAGCATTCTTTGCCTCATCCAGCATCTGTCTGATAGTCCCGGTTAACTGATCCGGAGAAGAGGGATAAAAGGACCCTGAGACAGCCGGCGGCCTGATTACCGGGGAGGCATCCCCCGGAACCTTTTCTCTGCCTTCTGAGATATGAATCAAGCAGAAAACAGATAAAAACACCGGAATAAATATTCGACTGCAGACAAATAAGGTTTTACCCATAACAACCTCCATTAAAAGAGTGGCAGGATTATAGCATAAAAGAATTTAAAATTAAATTCCTGTTAGAAAAAAGAAA
>CAZJOB010000637.1:0-1936 GCA_964547435.1 uncultured Desulfatiglans sp.
CAACCAGGCCCTTGAGCTTGCGTTTTTAATTTCAGAGTTTCTAAAAAAAGCGCGGATAAAAAACAATTATAATAAAAGATGACTTTAATTTATTAAATAAACCAATAATAAAGCCTGCGGGAAAACCGCAGGCTTTATTATTTTTTAAATGAATTTATACTTAATTTAATACTTACTTCTTCCCGCCGGTAAACTGTGCCCTTATTTCGCGTTTTAAAATAGAACCTTTACCGGTTCTGGGGAAATCCTTCACGAACTCGTAAATCTTGGGAACCTTGAATGGTGCCAGCGTTTTTTTCAGAAATGCTTTCATCTCATCGCCTGTCACATTCATTCCGGGTTTAACTATCATAAAGGCAGCTACCTTTTCTCCCCATTCCCTGTCAGGTATGCCTATTACTGCGCATTCCTGAATTTCCGGCTTTTTATAGATAGCCTCTTCTACTTCTGTTGAGTATACATTCTCTCCGCCGGTAATTATCATGTCTTTCAGGCGGTCAACAATGTAAAAATATCCACGGTCGTCCATATATCCCACATCACCGGATCTGAACCACTGGTCTTCATGTCTTTTCTTGTCCTTATCCAGATGCCAGAAAGTATCGTAGGTCGCCTGAGGATTATCCAGATAACCCTTCATAATATTGTTGCCTTTGATGCAGATCTCGCCTTCTTTCCCTGCCGAGAGCATCTCGCCTGTAGCAATGTCCCTGATCTGAGTCTCAATGCCGGGAACTGATGCCCCTATGGAACCAATTACATGCTCGTAAAAATGATTATATGTAACTGCTGAAGCTGACTCAGTCAATCCATAACCTTCATATATTAAATGCCCAGATTTCTCTTTCCAATTGCGCACAATTTCTGCTGCCATTGAAGCACCTGCCGAGAAGCAATACCTGACTTTTGACATTAATTCTTTTACATCTGGTAAAGCAAGCAAACGAGTATATAAGGTCGGGACAGCAAAAAATTTTGTTACTTTACCGGATTTTATAAGCTGTATAATTTTATCCATATCCGGAGATGGAAGGAGTTCCAGACATCCGGCGCTGATTATTGTACCATTCATTACATGCATCTGGCCGAAAACATGATTTAACGGCAGAAAGAGTAAAGCTCTGTCATTCTGTGTTGATCTTTCACTGAATGCTACGTTATGGGCAGACGTGTTAATATTCAGATGCGTAGTCATAACTCCTTTAGGTATGCCAGTTGTACCGCCAGTATACAGAACAGCCGCCGTATCATCCCGGTCGCGATAAACCGCTTCAAATTTGGTGGAACCCATATCGAGCACTTTTTGGAAACTTATATCTCCGTTCGGGCTTATAACTTTCTCTATTCCGTTCCCGCCCCTGAGGCTTTCAATATCTTTTAACCGTTCATCTGTAGTAAAAAACATTCTCGGTTTGGAATGTCCGAGAAGCATGCGAAGCTCATCAGGGCTCAACTGATAACCGAGAGTTATTGCAACTCCTCCCATTTTTAATATACCGAAATATAAAATAAGCCATTCGGGCGAATTAGGCGCGCAAAGACCGACATGATCTCCGGCCTTTATCCCGAGTTTTAAAAGAGCAGTTGCTGCGCGGTTTGCCTCTTCGTTAAACTGCGCATAAGTAATCTCCCTGCCATCCATGCTGAGCGCCGGATTCTTTGGGAAATATCGTGCGGATATCTCTAAATTTGTAGCTACGTTCATATTGTTACTCCTGTGGCGAATTGAATATCTAAAATGATTTGTAATGCAGAAATTTATTTTTTATGTACATGTTTTTAAATCGCCGTAAAAAAGCAATAAAAAAAACCGACTGAACATATTAACTCGATGTCTACACATTAAACATCATATCTAATGTTATTCAATATGATAACACCATATACTGCTTACTGTCAGATATGTAAAAAATCATGCTTTAATGGGATATTATAT
>CAZJOB010000638.1:0-1932 GCA_964547435.1 uncultured Desulfatiglans sp.
GTCCCTTCCTTTATTTCCCTCAGATAGAAGCTGGAATAGGGATAAAGATTGTTTTCTGTAAATCTTTCAAGCACCTTCCTCTTTATATCCAGACTTTTGTCGGCAAGCTTCACCATTCCTTTCAAACGTTCCAGAAAGTCTTTTTCATCCCTGGCGAGATATCCTATTCGGGGCAGGTTGATAGTCACCACACCTATGGAACCTGTCAGAGGATTGGCGCCGAAGAGCCCACCTCCCCTTTTTAGAAGCTCGCGATTATCGAGTCTGAGTCGACAGCACATAGAACGGGCGTCTTCGGGAGACATATCCGAATTCACGAAATTTGAGAAGTAAGGAATTCCATACTTGCCTGTCATTTTCCAGACACTGTCAAGATTGGGATTGTTCCAGTCAAAATCCGCCGTGATGTTGTAGGTAGGTATCGGAAAGGTGAAAACTCTGCCTTTGGCGTCGCCTTCCATCATTACTTCCGCGAATGCCCTGTTCAGAATATCCATCTCTGCCTGAAATTCGCTGTATTTCTCTTCCTGTTCCACGCCCCCCACAATTACCTGATTATCCTTAAGGATTGATGGGACATAGAGATCCATGGTTATATTCGTAAAGGGTGTCTGAAATCCGACCCTCGTGGGAATATTTATATTGAACACGAATTCCTGTATGGCCTGCTTTACACCCTTGTAATCCAGTTTGTCATATCTGATAAAAGGGGCCAAAAGGGTGTCAAAATTGGAAAGTGCCTGGGCCCCGGCTGCCTCTCCCTGAAGGGTGTAGAAGAAATTGACGACCTGCCCAAGAGCGGATCTCAGATGCTTTGGAGGTCCGCTCTCGACCTTTCCTTCAACACCCTTGAATCCGCTGATCAGCAGATCTTTCAGATCCCACCCCACACAATAGACCGAAAGGAGACTGAGATCGTGAAGGTGGATATCCCCGTTTTTATGAGCGTCCCTTACCTCGGGAGGATAGATGCTGTTGAGCCAGTATTCCGACGTTATTTCCGAAGAGATGTAATTGTTCAGCCCCTGAAGGGAGAATGACATATTACTGTTCTCTTTTATCTTCCAGTCAAGCTTATTGATATAATGTTCAACCAGATCAATATTTGCCTTTGTTGAGATCGCCCGGATCTGGGCATGCTGTTCCCTGTATAGTATATAGGCCTTGGCGCTTCGGTAATAAAGGGTTTCAAGAAGCACTCTTTCGACAATATCCTGTATCTCCTCAACTTCCGGCTGATCCCCCGGAATAAGTTCATGCGCCAGGGTCAGTATCTTAAGGGTGATTTTCCTGGCTTCTTTCTCATCAAATTCACCTGTTGCCTGTCCGGCCCTGGCAACTGCAGCGGTTATCTTGGATGAATCGAATTTAACAATCCTGCCATCACGTTTTTTTATATTTTTAAACATGTATGCCCCTTAAAAACAAAAAAGTACGAATAGATTATAAATAGATTAATATCTTATTTTATTTATTTTGACACATTAACCGGAAAAACCGGGTTTGAAAATACATCTGTTTATCCCTAAACCGGGGACATATTAGACACAATTTGAAATGTATAATAATTATCGATATTAAACAGGATCTTTCCTGCTTTTGAATGAAAGTGGACAAAGCCTATAACAATATATTGGGGTATGTCAAGTTAAAAAACCAATATGTTGTAAAAAGACCTCGTGACCTTCATCGCTGCAGGAAATGCCGAATGATACACCCATTGCCTGGTGCTGGCAAGTCCTTTTAGAATTTTTCATTTATATAAAGAATCACTACTGTCCAAAATAAAAATGAAATCATTGAATTTTTACCAAAGTAATTACATGGCAGTGGCATAACATTTGCAGAATTAAACCATATTTTGAAAGAATTCGAAAATTGATGAACTCGTAAAAAGGTAAAGTTTAATCTTTAGGCACAGAAGAGATCGGC
>CAZJOB010000639.1:0-1926 GCA_964547435.1 uncultured Desulfatiglans sp.
ACAATGTGCCGTTTCAGGGAGACCATAAAAGACTTCCTTCCTCATAGGTTGCCACGAAACGGCATAAAAAAGCTTTTTACGAGTGCGACAAGTTTTACTCCTGCTGTGAAGTCTCTTTAAGGATGCGCGGCAAGCAGTTTAAATATTGTATCACGATAATTTTTTTTCTGATTCAGTATTATAACAAATGAGCGCAGGCCCTTTTCTGTTTTTATGTAGCCGGCGTAGTTGCTTACATCCTTCAGCGTACCGGACTTTACCGGATGGCCGTCTTTTGCCGCCAGAAGGCCTGCATGAGGTTTGAAGCGTTCCATTATGGAAAGCATTGCATTGCCTGTAATCCTGTTGCTTCGTGATATGCCTGAGCCTTCCACCATAGTCAAATCGCCTTCCGGAATATTGAGATTGTTTCTAATATATTCCATAAACGCCTCTTTTCCCTTCTCCATGGTAGCCGGCGGAGACTTTTTTTGCGCTCCGATATACAGGAAAATCTGATTGGCGATAAAGTTATTGGAATACTCAAGAAGCCCTTTGAGAACCTCCGGAAGCTGCCGTGAATTATAATAGGTGCAACAAGCCCTGGCATCATCAACCATTGCTTCACCGAAGGCGTTTTCAGTTATGCTGATTCCCTGCTCCTGAAAAATCGTATATATAAGTTCAGCCGCGTATTGATTACACACGGTTCTGTCTGATGACAGGTTTATACGCTCTCTGGACCCTGGTGTAAAGTATACTGCCCTGCTTTTCGCAAGCGGCGTCAGCGGCGTCTCCTCTTCCGCGGAGTAGATTTTTCCTGATGAGTTTTTTCCCACATAAATTGTGTTGAAATTTACATAAAGCGCCCCGTTCAGGGCATCATAGGGATTGCTGGTACTGGATAGACCGGGGATGGCAAGATCCCCCACGAAGAAGCTTCGATCAAATAAAAGCCCTCTTATCTGTTTGATATTGTTTCTTTTTATGTCCTGTGCCAGCAATCTGATTTCGTCGGATATCAGAAAAGGGTCCCCATATCCCCTTATAATGAGACCGGAATCGTCATTCAGGCAGTATTCCGTTTTAAACCGGAAGTCTTCTCTCAGAAGATCAAGGGTAATGGCCGCGGTGAGCACCTTGATGATCGAAGCGGGAACAAACTGTTTTTCAGGGTTGATTGATACAAGTGCTTTGCCCGATTCATCATTGAGCATAACAGTCCCGTTCTCAACATACTTTTTTATTTCTGCGATCCGGCTGCCTGACTCCGCGTGGACCGGCGCCTGTGCAAAATGTGAAAGTATGACACAGAACAGGATAAAGCAGGCCAAACACAACTTCATAGCACAGGGATTATATTTCATTTGAATTCGGATTGTTGACTCCGGTGGAATATAATATAAAAGTGCCATCCGGAAACCCGCCTGTTCCGGATGGATACTGCCTATTTTTCTACCTGATTCCGGCGGTACTGAATATATGCGTTTCTGACCGCTATATAGTGATCCAGGGCAGCGTCTTTCAGGTCTTCATATTCGCCTATGGACAGTGATGTCTTGTTAATCGTTTCTATGCCTTTTATGGCAATATCATACTTTGTTTTAACATCAAGATAATGCATCGGCTCCAGAAAGGCGTCACCAGCCGACCCGATCGTATCAAGGGCGGTTGACGGCCCCAGAAAAGGCCAGTTTATAAAAAAACCCTGGCCAATGCCGTAGGAAGCCAGTGTCTGGCCAAAGTCTTCATCATATACCGGTATATTGAAATCCTTTGATGCCCTGTCCATAAAACCGGCAACTCCCAGAGTGGAATTGACTAGGAACCTTCCCAGTTCATGGCCCGCGCCTTCAAATTTCCCCTGAAAGATACAATTTACAAATCGCACCGGAAAGGCGATATTCCTGAAAAAATTACGCACGCCTCTTCTCGCGGGTTCAGGAA
>CAZJOB010000640.1:0-1923 GCA_964547435.1 uncultured Desulfatiglans sp.
CCTTTTCCTCAATCTGAATATCAATATCTGTGTCCACCTCGGGAAGAACTGATACCGAAGCAAATGATGTATGCCTCCTTCCGGTGGCGTCAAAGGGCGATATTCTTACCATGCGGTGAATGCCATGTTCAGATTTGAGGTATCCGTAGGCATATGGGCCCGACACAGTAAATGTGACGCTCTTTATGCCTGCCTCATCTCCCGCCATATGATCAATGATCTTTACCTCCATGTCTTTTGACTCACACCACCTGAGATACATTCTATAAAGTATCTCAACCCAGTCTTGAGCCTCGGTGCCTCCTGCGCCGGCGTTGATGGAAACAATGCAATTTCTTTTGTCATCGGAATCACCAAGCAGGGAATGCAATTCGAGATCCTTTAGCTTTTTTTCAAGATTAAGGATATCCTTCCTCAGGTCTTCAAATGACTTCTCATCCTCTTCTTCTATAGCCATACGGGCGAGAATTTCGGCGTCATCCGCTTCCAACCTCAATTGTTTCCAGAGGTCTACAGTATCCCCGAGCATGGCCCTCTCCTGTGAAATGACTGATGTCTCATCGGGGCTCTTCTGCCAGAAACCGGTTTTGCCCATCATGGAGTCAATTCTTTCGATCTCCTTCTCCTTGCTATCCAGGTCAAAGATGACCTCGAAGCAGGGTGAGTGTTTCAGAAATGTTTTCTATTCTTTCCAGTAGTTCTGTTTCCATTTCCAACCTCCTTACGGAAAAATTTATTGTATAATAATTTAGAAAATAATTCATGGATAATTTTAATCAGGCATAACAAGAGCATGGAGTGTGCGAATATATCCCCAAACCGGGAATAGAAGGTAATGGAATCATCATCTGCATATATTCTGCCTGTGAGCACCTCTTCAGTAAAAAGGTCGCCATATTTTTCTATCCTTCCCCGGGGGTTGATAAATGCGCTGAAACCGGTATTGGCCGATCGTATTAAAGGTCTGTGATTTTCAACCGCCCTGAAAACCGAAGCGGCTAAATGCTGATACGGCGCGCTGCCTTCTTTATACCAGGCATCATTGGTAATATTAACCAGGAATTTTGCTCCGCGTTTTATAAACTGGCGGGATAACTCCGGAAAAAGGTCTTCAAAACAAATCAATACTCCAAAATCAGCCGGCTGCCTAAAGATGGTATATTCTTTTCCCGGCTGAATATCCCCAATTGGGGCAATCGTCTGTAAAAATGGGAAGATATTTTTGAGCGGGATATATTCACCAAAGGGAACCAGGTGCAGTTTGCTATAGCTTGCTACCGGAACCCCTTCCTGATTAATAAATAAAGCGCTATTAAAATACTCTTGATTAAAATACGAAACCGCCCCGGCCAACAGATTAATGTTGAGTTGTCCGGCCAAAGAAAAAACCCGCATAAATTCAGCATCATTCTTGCCCCAAACCCCCGGAATCGATGCTTCCGGCCAAATAATCAATGCCGGCTTATCCGCGGCGGCAGCCAATGTTAATTCTTGATACCTGCTCTGAATAAAATTAACCGCCCGCCTGTCCCATTTTAAATCCTGGGGTATATTACCCTGGATCACCGAAATCTTAACCTGCTCTTTACCCGGGCAGCTGGCCGGTGGATGGTTTAACTTTATAAAACCATAACCGGCAGACAAAAACAGTACCAAAGCAGGAATCATTAAAATTTTTATTCCCGCCTGCCGGCGTAAAAATAGATACAGAGCGGTATTCGCAAAAATTACCAGAAAACAAACCCCCCAAGCCCCGGTAATATCCGCGATTTGGATGATCGGTAAATTCCTGTATTGGGAAAGCCCGATTAAAGCCCAGGGAAAACCGGTGAATAAATAGCTGCGCAAATATTCCAACAAGACCCAGGATGCCGGCAGGAAAAACAGGCAGCGCTTAGCCGATAGAAAACGCGAGAAATAAAA
>CAZJOB010000641.1:0-1921 GCA_964547435.1 uncultured Desulfatiglans sp.
TTTTTGATCAGAGGTTCAAGTTCCTTGGGGTTCTCGTTGCCGATAAGCCAGGTTAATGTCCTGTTTATCTCTCTTAAGGTTTCCTCGTGAAACAGGGAAAGCCCGTCAATATTCATGATATGAAAGAGGAAGACCAGTTGCCAGTAATTGCCCTGACCGGAATTTTCGCCCATCTTATGGAGTCTTCTGGGAATATCCCTGTAATTCTCCGCAATCTGTCTGTAACCGGGAAGTTTGATCATAGCCTCCAGCAATTCCCTGCTGTTTATGCTGTGATCCTTGATGGCCGAAGCGAGTTCCTTGTTATGCTGTTTTAAACGGTTATGGGATATGTTTTGAAATATTTCGTTCAATTCTTCAAAAAAGCATGATTCACAGTTTATCTCGTTTGTGAACCATATATATGGGTCTTTCTCATTCATCCAGTAATGGTAGGATTCTTCAAGATATTCGACAAGGAGCGAGTTGATGGGTTCAAATCCTTTTTCAGGAACATCTTTATTCAGAAGATCGCCGGCTATTTTGTTGATCTGATAATAACTTTTTATAAAAAGAGAAAAGTTTTCATGGGCAAGAAGTCTGATCCGATCAAAGGCATATTCCAGAACCGGCAGAAATCGTGAAATCTCCTTGCCTGAATCCCTGATGATTTTCTGAATATAGATGAGGAGAAAATCCGCTGCGTCTCTCTTTGTTGCGGCATTGGCAGCGACCTCTATACCCTCAAGAAATATGTTGATAAATATCTTCGCGGCATCAGTTCCTTCAGGATGGGTTTTAAACAGGTGAAAATAGTCAAGGCTGTATGTCCTAGCCTCTTTCATTATAAACTCCCAGTTTTTATAGGGGTGGCAGAGTTCGGTGAGAAAGGCGTTTACATTATCCAGAAGACCCGAATACCTGGACATAACCTCTTGAATAAGTTTATATTTATCACTTATCTCAACTGCCACGCGACTGGATTCAATATTAACTTCAAGCGCTTTAGCTGCCATCTTTACCTTTCGATGAGTGAATTAATTTTTGATGAACTCGTAAAAAGTCTCAGAAACGTCATTCCCGCACAGGCGGGAATCTATAAATACTTGAAATTATTGGATTCCGGAATCCAGCCTTCGCCAAGGCTACGGCTCGGCAGGCAAGTTCCGGAATGACAAACCAGGGAAATCGACTTTTTACGAGTTCATCAATTTATGGAATTTTAACAAAATACCGCTATGCAAGGCAAATAGAATTTGAGGAATAAAAAGAAAATTCGAGGATAAATTTTGTTTGAACTGTTTATGACATGAAATGGGATAAGGAGAAGAATAAGAGTTTCTATGATTTTTTAACCACGAAATACACGAACCACATGAAAAAGAGATGATTTTTGGTTTTTTAAAAATAAACTTTAGTGTGTTTCGTGTCTTTCGTGGTTTATTCAGAAACAGCGGGTACAGCATATCAGGGGTAATGAGATGGCTCCTTACAACTGGGGAAAGAAAATTGGATCAATCCGAATTTATTTAAGGATAACGACCTGTTTTAATGAGAAAATTGCGCTGAGATATGATCTTGATGCTCAGGCCAAACGGGTTGAAGAAATATTTGATATGTAGTTGGTAGTTGGTAGGTTGGGTTAAAAACCCAACATCCTTGTAGAAATGGCAATGAGGGTGAAAATAAATATTAACCTTCATCGCTATTTGGTGTGAAAAAGAAGGCGTTCGGTTGAAGCATTAAAAGGGGGGAGCCATCAAGGCAGGTTTCCCGGATTGAGGGCGCAATTAGCCGTAAAGCTGGGGGAGATATGGCCTTACAATGGCGGAAGCGGCCCGGCAGTTAGGCGTGACGATTTCGGCTATCTCAAGAATATTTAAAAGAAATAAATGACTTAAAAGCGCTTTCGTAAGACGTTAGTCACGTTAGTCAACAACGT
>CAZJOB010000642.1:0-1912 GCA_964547435.1 uncultured Desulfatiglans sp.
ATGCTTACATTCACAAGCATAGGAATAGTAACCGATTTCAGGGAGCTGGCCAAGGAAGGGCTGGGAAAACTGACCCTGGCCTATGATACAGTGCTCTTGATTATAATTATCCCGATCGGATTCTTCCTGGCATGGCTGTTTCACCATGGAATGAGACCGCCTATAGTGTCCTAAATGAAGAAACAGCCAGAGAGATTCGAAAGGAGATGGAAATCAGGTTTTACATTATCCAAATTTCTTTTCCATATGGAACAATCGGTTCCATCACAATATTTTCAGGGGCATTATTCAGCTTATCAAGGTACCAATTTTCAGGATTGTTTTTTATATATTGACGAATAAGGTCCAATTCCTGTTCATTTCGTATAATATGGTCATAGAAACGTTGCTGAAACACCCGTGCGCCGGGTGTATTTCGGGATTCATTTATTCGTTTTGTAATAACGGATTTTACACCTGCCATGAATGAAGATACGGATTTTGTGCACAACCGCGGAGGTTGTTTTTGTTGTCGTTGTGGTTGCGAATTATCCTTGTAGCACCGTGGAGACGTCTGGCAATTTTGCGGTAGAGACGTCCCGCAATTCTGCGGTAGAGACGTCCCGCAATTCTGCGGTAGAGACGTCCCGCCGGACGTCTCTACAATATCGGTCGCTACGAAAATATCGTTATTTTCATATGCAATATCAATCAACCTGACAATCCCATGAAAATGGTTGGGCATTACAACAAATTCATCGGGCAATATTTCACGCCGGATATCAAACGATTTGTTCCATTCTTCCTGAACAATTTCACCGAATTTATTTAAATGCATACTAGTATTGGCAATTTGACCGAATAAATGTAAACGATTCTGGGTACATACTGTAACAAAATAATATCCCGGTGATGAATAATCCCAATCCTGTAATCGTGAAGATTTTACGCGGTATTTGTTTTTGTATAATGACATTTATAATTCCGTTTTGTTGGTGTGGCTGTTATTTTATACAGACGCAATTATATGGGTAGAGACGTCCGGCAAATCTGCGGTAGAGACGTCCGGCCGGACGTCTCTACGGTACCGATTTACCGGGCCAATGGGGTAATATTTCATGGTCGACTCGCCTGTTTAAAATTTCACCCTCGGAATATCTGCCTCTTTCATGCTGTCGGCCATGGTCCAGAAAAAGGCCTCTCCGGTGTAGAGATGAAATATTCCCAGCAGCGGATCATCGGGTTTCGTGATTCCCAGGTCCTTTAGAAAAGGTCTTTCCGCAAGACATCTCTTTTTTGTCTCAAGATCATCGATTATTCTGACCCTGCCTGAAACCCTCATCACCTTGCTGAAATCCTTCCTGCAAAAATATACTTCAACCTTGTCATTCTTCTGAATCTGTTTGAATAGCGCCTTTACTGTCTGTGCCTGAAACCAGAAGCCCGTTTCATCGGCATACCACATTCCAAGGGCCCTTACTCTGGGCTGATCGACTTCTACTGTGGCAAAATAACATGCGGAATTTTCATTGGCGAAATCTGTGTATTCTTTTATACTCATTTTTTCCTCCTTTTTCCGGTTTGTTTAACTTCCTGATTATTATCAGATTTTATAAAAAATAAACATATCTTTTGTCAATATAATGGCTCGCAGCATTTCAAAACATTTGATTAAAAAGATATTATACCACCTTGTTTTTTCTGCTTATTCGTGTTTAATATCAGACTTTTTACGAATTATTATTCTATCTGCACCGGAGAAAGTCATGCTCAGAAAAAAAATCCCTATGTTAAAGATCCATATCCTGTTCTTTATTCTTTCCTGTCTCATCCTTCTTGATCCTGCTGCCGGAGAGGCAAAAAAGACAAAGATAATAAGACTGGTCGTGCCGGCTGCCGCGGGAGATCCTCTTACTGTAAAAGACGAGGAAAT
>CAZJOB010000643.1:0-1909 GCA_964547435.1 uncultured Desulfatiglans sp.
CATGAAATGGATCTGATCGAATCCATTTCAAAGGGTTATGGGGCGGAATTTCGGTTTGACGCGGCAATATTTCCGTGTTTTAATGGTGATCAGTCACCTGTATCTCTAAGGGTTTCACCGGAGGAGGCGATTGAAAGGGAGTTCCGGGATGAGGACGCTGCAGGGCTATGGGAAAAATACTATGACAGGACCAGGGGCGTAACTTTGTCAAATGAGCTTTATCAGTGCGGGGCCGGCATTTCCACATTTCATATAGACCCATACGGCAATCTTCAGCCCTGTCAGATGGTGCGGGATTACAGCTTTAACCTGCGCGAAGGCTCTTTTAAAAAGGGATGGACCGAGACGGTAGCCCTCATAAGCAAGCGAAAGGCCGGCCCGGAATACAAATGCAATCGATGCGAAAGGATTTCTCTCTGCGGCATCTGCCCAGCATTTTTTGAACTGGAGACAGGATCAGCCGAGATATGTTCCGGGTATCTCTGCGCGATGGGGCGCGAACGGGAGAAAAGGCTTAACCTGAATGAAACTGATGCAATATAGATATGGAGACCTCAAATGACTGAAAATAAGACAGATAAAAAGACAAAAAAGGTCTATGAAAAACCGGAACTTCGTGAAATTGATCTTGCCGCGGACGAGGTTCTGGCAGTAGGATGCAAGGTCCAGATGCATGGAAAGTCCGGTTTTAAAAACAGGCTTCCGTCATGCTGGGCGCCCAGGCATTGCTATGGCAGGGGTTCGTAAAACAGGCATTACAGACAATATGAAAGAACTCCTGAATATGAATATCGCCGGTGTGAGGTTCACACTGAGCGGTGACAGCTTCATAAATCTGCATAAGCCGGACCCCGCATATGAGTTTTTCCTGAATACGAATATCTTCCGGACAGACGATGAAAGAATAGAGATCAGGCTGGAAACAGAAAAGGTTATGCCTGAAACCGAAGGTCATAAACTGGTATTTGAGAGCGGTCAGTCCTGGTCTCTATACCGGAGTGACGACTTTTACAGCATTGTCCTTGCTCCCCCCGATTGCCTTCAGCCTCTGTGGCTTGCCAGGGTAAACAAGGAATTCACTCGGGTCACGGTCTATCTAAGTGATCAGTTGATAACGAAAGAAAATCATACTCGCTGTGTGGTAAATCCATTGGAATACCCCCTGGACCAGATTCTTTTGATGAATTTTCTGGCAAAGAGGCAGGGCCTTATTGTCCATTCCATGGGTCTGATCAGAAACGGCATTGGGTTTTTATTCCCAGGAATATCCGGGGCAGGTAAAAGCACCCTTGCACGGCGATTGCTCGCTTTTGAAAACCTGGAATTGATGAGTGACGACCGTATTGTAATAAGGCGGAGCGGCGGTGATTTTTCGGCATTCGGAACCCCATGGCCCGGAGAAGCAGGAAATGCTTTGAATAAAGGCTGCCCGTTGAAGGGCATCTTTATTATTAAACAGAGTTCCTTCAATAAAAGAGTGGAGATAAGCAGGGAAAAGGCCCTTGAAAACCTGTTTTCAGTTGTCTCTATACCCTGGTATGACAGGGTGCTTGTTGCTGAGATGCTCGGTTTTTGCGAGGATCTTGTCTCTAATGTGCCTGTATATCAACTTGATTGCAGGCCGGATATAGGAATAGAAGATGTTTTTGATTGATCTGATAAAACCTGATCTGAAGATGCATAAATCAACACAGTCCGCCCGCCCTTTTATGGCAACTGTATCCGCGGAACTGTCTGAAGATATACTGAAAAGAGGAAACATCCTGCGAATCAGGGTTACCGGCAGCAGCATGACTCCTTTTATCAAGGACGGGGAGTATGTAACAATTGGCAGGGTTCGCTCATCCCGGCTCAGGGCCGGTGATATAATTTTCTATTTGGGCCGTGACAATGAATATATTCTTCACCG
>CAZJOB010000644.1:0-1900 GCA_964547435.1 uncultured Desulfatiglans sp.
GTTCGGGCCGTCCGGGTTCTTAAAAAATGTGGAAGGTAAACTGGCCGGATATACCTGGAACCTGGTAAATGAATATGAGAACAGTTTTATCTTAAGTGCAACAGAGGTAAAAGAGAACTCTCTTACTACAAGAAAATATTCCTGCATAGAGGGTTTTGTTCCTGTGGAACCGGATCTTATTAATGACTTCAGGGGGGTGCTTTTGAGAGAACCACATTTTGAAGTCAGGGGTGTCCTGCTGGATCACAGGGTGCCGTGCCTTGGGCTGGCATTAAAGGAAAACTATTCGGTAAATATAATAAAAGAGGGTCTTAAAAGGCTTGATCTGGAGGTGGGACCGTGGATCAACAGGTTCAAGAAGGCGATCTATGAAAAGGCGCCTTCTGACGCTGATTTTGTCGTATCATGGGAAGAAAAGGATAAAACACTGAGAGAAAAGATCTTCAGACTGGGCGAACTGGCTGAAAACATAGCGACCATTTCCGAGGGGCAGAAGATTACATACATTACCGATGTGACAGGCAGCACGGAAAACAGGGACAGGATTATTGCACTTGCAAAAGATTCGGATCGCCTTTTTATAGAAGCCGCCTTTATGCATAGCGATCTGGATGTCGCCAGAAAAAAATATCACCTCACAGCCAGGGAGGCGGGAGAAATCGCAAGAGAGGCAGGGGTAAAAAATTTCACTGTCTTTCACTTTTCTCCCCGTTACGCACATTCCATACAGGAACTGCAAAAAGAAGCAGCAGAGGCATATGATACAATTAAAAAATGACCCGTAAATAGGCAAAATCTGCCATTTGTCATTCCGGAACTTGATTCCGGAATCCATTAATTTCAAGAACTTATGGATTCCCGCCTGCGCGGGAATGACGGCTTTGATGACTTTTTACAAATGTTTTTGCAAATAATCTCAGGCAGCAATGGACGCAGATTCATATTATAAAAACATCCTGATTATTGCCGACATAGAAGGGAGCTCCGGCTGCTGGAGTTATGACGCGTCACGTTTTCTTACCAGAAAATGGGCTTCGGCGTGTAAAATGATGAGTGAAGATATCGCTATTGCGGTAAAGGCGCTGTTTGAGTGTGGGGTTGAGCAGGTTACAATAAAAGACTTTCACAGGACAGGATTCAATATCCTGACTGAACTTATTGACCCGCGTGCACGGGTTATTTCCGGTTATATTGAAGGGCCTGTGCCGGGCATTGGAGATCCCTTCGGGGCAGATGCCGCCATGTTTATCGGCCTTCATGCGGCCTCGGGAACAGAAGGCTTCCTTCCTCACACGCTAACCTCCCGCATTGAACACATCGGGATAAACGAAAGAATTTTGACCGAGTTTGAGCTTTTTGCCTCATCTATCGCTCCCTATGGAATAACCCCGATATTTTTCTCAGGCTGTCCCATTGCATGTGAACAGGTCCGTGAAATCGCAAAAAATATAACAACATGTGAGATACATAAATCCGGCAGGAAAGAGGATTTTGATGTATTAAAATGGCGTAAGACTCTTGCCGGCAAGGTCACTAAATCACTCATGAACGCCTCCTGTGAATTCAAAATGCCGGAAGGCCCTTTCGAGGTTTTCATGACTATGCGCGATGGGAAAAAGGAGGCTGAAAAACTGTCAAAAAGATGGGGAATTGATCATCGGGGAAAAACACTCTTTTTTAAAGCAGATGATATCCATGCCCTATATTTGCAGCTAATAAAAATCTGCTATCTGACACCTTTTGTTGAAAAATTCTTAAAACCAGGTCTCTTTCTTCATAATCTGTACGGCCGCATGGGACTTGAATATGTGCGATGGGTGCTCAGACGCAGGGAGGAATAGACTCTTACAATTTAGGAATGTCAATCCTAATTTGTAAGAATTCGCTGCTCGTGCGATAG
>CAZJOB010000645.1:0-1897 GCA_964547435.1 uncultured Desulfatiglans sp.
GGTTTTTTGTTTCATTGTAATTATTGGATTTTTCTATCGATGTCAAGTTGTTCCGATAACCCTGATTCACGGAATATCACCGCGAGGCCGATAAAAAGTTGAACTCCTGAATACTGAACAATGAAATCTTGATTCCAAATGCATCTTATGTTTAAATCTTTATTTTCTAACAGGAAAGGATAATTAATGAATTTTTGTGATATGAACTGTATATATGCCGAATGGCCTGATGCCGAAGCCCTTGACGGATCAGCAAGCTGCCGCACTTTTCAGGCAATATTCTGTGAAAAAAAAGCAATGCATGTGCATAAAAACGCCCCCTGTAATATGAAGGAGAAAAGGGGCAGGAAAGAAGATGAGGAGGTCAGAGGCTAAGAATATGGGACAAATAGGCTGCTATAATTTCTTGACAGCCATCCCCTTTATTTAATATACTTTCGTACAAATTTTAACCTTTTCAAAAGTCTTTAGATATATGTCTGCTTAACTTTAAGGAGGGTCAAAAAAGATGAAAAAAGGGATATCAGCGATAATTATATTAGTTCTTACTTGTTTAATGTTCCTCACAGTCGGTGTGTTAACAGCAGCGGATATGCCTGATACTGTTACCATTAACACAGAAGGATATAAAAAAGACATAAAAGGTCCGGTGGATTTCAGCCATATGAAACATGCAACTGAATATGGAGCGGAGTGCACTGCCTGCCATCACGAATATGAAGATGGAAAGAATATCTGGGATGCGGATGTACCGGTTAAAAAATGCATAGATTGTCACGACCCCAATGAAAACCAGGGAAATGCCAAGAAACTTATGCTCGCCTATCATAATAACTGTAGAGACTGTCATAAAGAGGTAAACAAGGAAGGTAAAAACGCACCGGATAAAAGCTGTGATGATTGTCACGCAAAATAAGCTCCGGTAGTTCTGATATAAAAAAAGCCGCCTTGATAAAAGCGGCTTTTTTTATATGAAAATTTCAAAAAAGGGTTGTCTTAGTGAACCCGTTTTATTCAGATGCTAGATTTCAGTGACCGTAATTGCTTCCTGGTCACATACCTCTACGCAGCTTTCACAGCCCAGACACTCCTCGGCGTTTACAGGCACTGATTTGCCATCCTGCATTTCATACACATCCACAGGGCAAACCTCGACGCACTCTTCACACCCTTCACATTTATCATGATCAACCACTACTTCATAAGCCATAGTATTATCCTCCTATATAAATAAAGTGTTCCGACCCATTCCTCAATTGAGTTATCAGATTCATACATCCAAATATTCTGGATTTCCTTAACAAAGTCGATATGTGGTGTCAAGTTTTTTATACAATAATAAGTTGCGTCGCATTTTTGAACAAATACAGGTCAGAACTGAAATGATATGCTCAGGGAGCCGAAGATATCATCGCTGTCCTGTCCTTTAAATTCCCTTGTTCGAAATATCTGAGTATAACTCATTCTGACACGTTTCCATCTGATAGTAAGCCCCGCCTGTAAGTCTCCCACCAGGTATTTTTTCTCAACTGACATGCTTTCTGTGAATGTGTTGCCATCGAGAAAGATATTTCTTATCACCACTCTCCCCTGCATTCCGGCGAAAAGATACCAGTTAAGCAGACCCGGCCTGAAATAACCTCCTCCGACCAGGCTGGGCTGAATCCTCGGAACCCCAAAATCCTTTTCCAGCCCCCTCCCCAGTCTTAAGGTGTAACCGGCCGAGACGTAAGTATAAACATTTCCAATACTTCCGCCGATATGGGGAATTACATCATAATCCATTCCCAAAAATTTACCTGTTGAATAAATCCGGTATGCCTGCTCATAATAAAGCACTACTCCCAATTCATTTTTAAGCTGGTGGTCCCACCCTTCAGGGACATGAAGGCCGAAA
>CAZJOB010000646.1:0-1892 GCA_964547435.1 uncultured Desulfatiglans sp.
CCGGTATATAAGACATCCAGGTCATCAATATTCTGCAACTCCCCTTCCAGAATGTTTTGTGAGTATTTATTATTGTATCCCAGTAAAAAGGTCAGGCTCCTGTCTCTGGTTCGTATAACCGGATGTGAAAGGCTGAATCCATATATTGTTGTGTTGCCGCTGTACCCTATGGCAGCAAGATCCTGTCCGCCCGCCACATAAAGTCCATCCAGGTAATTCAGGTTCAGTTTTGTCCCATACATGTTAAGAGGGATGCTCAGATCCCCGCTTACCAACTGGGAATCCTCGTTATCATTGCCCGAAACACCTCTTAATGAGAGGGTGCTCCCCCACCAGGGATCTGTTATATCGAGATTTGTGCCATAACGCTCCTTGCCTATGATCTTTGATCCGTAATTATTAAAATCCAGTTTCCACTCAACGGCCAGGCGATCCTGTGTATTAAGTATAATATTGGAGGTGCCGGGTTTTTCTCCCGATTGAAGCACTACTCGTGTGTCCGTGGAGGGAAGCTCCTTTGAAAGCACAAGTCCCCTTTCAAGAAGGTCTTCACTCACTACTCCGTGTTTAAGCTGCTGCAGAAAATTACGGCGGATCACTCGTTCATTATAATATTTATGACCTGTGATCTTAATCTCTCCCACATCCCCTTCGCGAATAACAATTTTGAGAATACCGTCTTCAATCTCCTGCTCGGGGATTGAGGCGCTCGCCAGAATATAACCCCTGAGCTGATATGTTTCAGTGATAAGTTCCCCTATCTCATTCATATCCTCAAGGGTCAGTTCCTGATTTTTATATTCACTCACAAGCGCATGAAGCTCATGGCGAGGGACCTTTGTATCTCCCTTCTTCGCGATGGAATCGTCCACCTCCGCTATGCTGCTTAAAAGAAATTCAATATGTGCCTGTATGTTTTCCTTTGTTCTGCCAGATGAATTTTCAAGACGTCCCTTTTCCGCTTCCACCATTTCACTGAGCTGATGTCTTCTATTTGTCAAGTCCTTTGCCTCTTCAGAATCCTGCGGCCCCTGGGACTGGTAGAATTCAAAGTCTTTAATAAAAACACTGACATCATCTTCATTCGCGGCAAAGGCGGCAGCAGACATATCTGTAATGGTAACAAAAAAAGGTGCCAATAATAGAAAAGTAAAGACGCGTCTAATCAAGGATATCAATTTTCTGAAAAGCAGATGCCTATGATTATCCATACTGAACCTGTCCTTTTAAAAATGTATTTGATCTATGCCTTAAGAAGAGCCAATGAGATTAAATATGCTTATCTGGTGGTGTTTATTACATAATTAATGAAAACGCAAGTTTTTTTCCGAAAATGTAAAATTTGGATTATGTAAAGAGGGATGTTAGGTGCGGGATTTGTGGTGTGCGATGAACAGCTTTTCACCTATCCCGCGATTCACCCCTGTTCATTCTTTTCCGGTTATCTTTTTTATAATGCTTTCATAGGCGCGAATAAGATCGGAATCTTTATCCTTAATCACGGTCTCAAGATCGCCGTTATCCGAAAGCAACACAACTTTAGGATCAACCGGTATCTCGCCCAGCATGGGAACATTCATCTTTGCTGCCATTTTTGCGCCGCCCCCCCTGCCGAACAATGAAATCGCTCCACCGCAATGCGGACAAGAAAAATCACCCATATTTTCAACAACCCCCAGAATTTTCATCTTCACTTCACGGCAGAAGTTTATGGATTTTCTTACATCCGCGAGACTCACCTCCTGGGGTGTAGTCACAATCAGGGCCTCAGCATCGTTTATGGTCTGTGCCACAGTAAGGGGTTCATCACCCGTCCCCGGGGGTGAATCTACTATAAGGTAATCAAGGTCTCCCCATGCCACATCGGTCCAAAATTGTTTGACCGCTCCCGC
>CAZJOB010000647.1:0-1879 GCA_964547435.1 uncultured Desulfatiglans sp.
TAAGCAAAGGATCATTGATATTGATCAGACTGTAATTGAAATTTCAGCGGACGGCGAGCTTTATAAAGGCTGGGGCGCAGGTCCCATCAGCATGGCCTTTGGTTATAACTATCGCGAGGAATCTTTTACTCAGCTAGTGCAGGAAGGTCCTGGAGGCAATATCAATGTCGATCCTACCTATCGCCCGGTATTGGCTACCAATCCGGCACTGGGTATTCGTGGTGTCGCTGGCGGTAATTATGCTTCCGGCAACCATGTTGATATACAGTTCTCAAATGTGCCATTTGCCCGTGGCGACCAGGATGTACATGAGATATTTGATGAAATACTGGTTCCCATAGTCTCTGATCTTCCCTTTGTAAAACAGTTGAACTTTAGTGCCGCCGCCCGCCTGGCAGATTATTCCGGCGTCGGCAAACAGTGGTCCTGGAAAACCGGCCTTGACTATTCTGTTTTTAATGACCTGCGCTTTCGCGCCACACTGTCCCGTGATGTCCGCGCTGCAACAATGGGAGAAAAATTTGACCGGACCGGTGGTATCGCATCGAATGTAAAGGACTATTTGGCAGATCCATTGGGTGGTGTAACGCATACTTTTACCCTCTTCTCTAACGGCAGTCCGGATATCAAACCTGAGAAAGCAACAACCGGAACAGTGGGCATGGTCTATATGCCCCGATGGCTGGAGGGCCTTAGCTTTTCAATGGACTGGTACAGTATTACTATCAAGGATAATATCAACAAGGAAGCGCTAAATGATGTAACCTATGGTTGCTATATTGATGGCATTCAAAAATACTGTGACATGATTACTCGCGGTAATGACCCATTTATTAATACCAATACCGGCAACCCATATATAGATAATAATGGCAATCCAGTCATGCAAATGACCCTGATTGGTCAGCCCTATATAAACAAGGACTCAGTAAAGGCGGTTGGTATTGACTTTGAAATAGGCTATCGAACATTTGTTGACTGGTTCGGCGGTGACGAGAGTATCGGCTTTCGTTTCCTTGGCAGTTTTGTGGGAGAGAATTCTTCAACTGTAGGTGGTGTAACGACCGACATTGCTGATATTTCCTATCCTGAGTGGACAGCCTCTTTATCTGTCAACTACCGGCGTGGTCCATTTGGATTCTCGTTTAACCATAGGTATACAGGCGAGACTATGATTAACCGGAACTGGAACTACCAGGGCACTGGTAAAAGATGGGATGTCTATGACAATGTCAGAGAGTCAACAATCATGACCGATGCACAGGTGAATTACAGAATTGACCTTAATAAGGCAGACCTCAATGTGTATCTCAATGTTAATAATGTGTTTGACAAGCCTCCTGAGCCATACCTCGCTGGAACATCTTCAAGCATGTTTGGCACGGGCCCGGGTACCGGCGTAGTCGGCGACCTTCGTGGCCGCCGCTTTGTACTTGGTGTGAGTTTCGAGTATAAATAGATTTACGGGTATTAATCTTTCGGCATTTCCCCCTTGAAATAAACCGGAAGAGTTCACTATGTGCCCATTTGAGCAATCAAATGGGCACATATTTGTTATGTACAGAGAGACCTTTGAATAATATGACAAAAAATGTCATATCGTCATACCGGCGAATGGAGCCTGCCCCGGCATGACTTAAGCCGGGGGTATCCAGTTTTTTCAACTACTTAATGGATTCCGGATCAGGTCCGGAATTACGATAAAAAGAGTTTTTCAAAGGTCTCATAGATTGTGATTTTTGGGGAGACGGTTACAGGAAAGCTTCGCACCATATAAAACGCTTAGAATAATATTGATGAACTCGTAAAAAGTCCAACAGCCGTCATTCCGGCGAAAGCCGGAATCCATAAGTGCCTGAAAACAATGGATTCCGCGGCA
>CAZJOB010000648.1:0-1878 GCA_964547435.1 uncultured Desulfatiglans sp.
AACCATAGGGGCCGACCTGTTCATGGTACGCCAACTTGTCACGCTGAAGCTTTGGCGTAACAAGTCGACGGGCCAGGCACAGGCGCCATACAAATTACAATGTGGTTTCGTGGTACAAAGACTTATTAATTTGCCATTCTGAGCGTTTTAAATTGTCATTCTGAGCGTTTTAAATTTGTCATTCTGAGCGAAGCGAAGAATCTCTATCATGAATCAGTTATCCCTGGATGGTGTGATCTGGCATGTGATTGGTCATAAAATAGAGACCCTTCACTTCGCTCAGGGTGACAGGCGCAGAATTACAAATCAAATATAAGAGGAGAGCCCCCATTCGGGGAGTGCAGTTCATATTCCTTGCAATTTGTGTGAAAAAGGGTAATTTTACTATTCATGATAAAAACCTGAAATCCTGAAAATAGAATCGGAGAAGATTAAATGACTAAAACAAAAGAATGGGCAGAGTCTCTTGGCATTGATACTCAGGATATTCTGCCTCCTGTTGAAAACTATGACGAACCATGTAAGCGCACTGCCGCTGAAGTTGCGATCCGGACTATTGTAATTCACTCCATCGCGGCTGCAGGTTGTGGATTGGATCGCAATTTTGTAATCGAATGGCTTAAAAATCAGGAACTCTGGGGACATGTATCACCCAGGGAAGAGAGTTTTCTGCTTTCACGCAAACCATCCAAATTTATGGAGGAGGAGCGTAAAGGCGTTCAGTGGCTTCAGGAAGCTCAATGGGCCTTATTGTGGACAATTCAAAAAATAGAAAGCCTTGGTCTGCCTGTTAAGACCTGCAATGCAATCAGAATGGTGGATGATATTATGCCCATGCCGGGAAGTGACATAAAGCCGTTCATTTCCAGCGCTGAACTCAGACCTGTTGCGGAGATAAGGGCTGAAGAGGAGCGCATTCAAAAACTCTTTCACCATGCTCAGGAGGCGTATGAAAAAAAAGAAATGCCGGATGACCTGATCTATGGCGTCCTGTTTCAGCGTTATTACGCCTTCAGGTGGCTGAGCAGCGAGGATGAATGGGATGATGTAAAAACAGATTAACTCTAAACGGAGGACAAAAATGACAGATATTACTATCTATAATAAATATGGCGAAGACCTGGAAAGGATGCTGAGGCTGAGGACTTCTCCGGTTGCAGTCAGAATGTTGGAAAGTGAAAATGATATTCCCTCTGAGGCTATTCGTCCAAAGAGGGATCTGGGATGCCACATTGCACAGTGCCAGGCATTTGCAAAATCCAGGCGTGAGAAAATGACAATAGCCATGCTCAAGGAAGACAACTGGTGCCTCGGACCTGTTCTGGCTTATGGTCTGGTTGAAAGGCCGGAAATTGGCCCGGAACAGGAAGACCCCAATCCATACGACAGTTTTGAATACGGCAGATATATCGGAATCCTTACTGCCCCGCTGATAAAGGCCAGTTTTAAACCGGATCTGGTGGTCATCTATTCCAACACCGGCCAGTTGAGAAACATGATGCTCTCCCTGCCGCTCAAGGATAGAAAGATCAATTCATACTATTTCCCCTGGTCATGCGCCTATTCTGTGGTGAATCCCATTAAGAGCGGTGAATACTGGATTGTGCTGCCGGATCCGGGAGAGTATGAACGCGCACTTGGCACTGAGGATGAGATGATATTCTCCATACCAATAAACAAACTGGATGGATTTATGGATAACTTCAGAAAGGCCCAAGAAGGAAACTGGGGTTATGAACGTCTCAACCCCGAGATGAGACCGGATTTTCCTCAACCTGAAATTTACACGGAAGTTTTTAAAAAGTGGGGGATGGACTATTGATAAGGTGCAGGGTGAAAGATGGAAAGAAGGTGCAGGGTTCAAGGTGCAAGGAAAAA
>CAZJOB010000649.1:0-1877 GCA_964547435.1 uncultured Desulfatiglans sp.
TGATGAAATAACCGCTTATGGCAGGGATTTTTTTATCCGTTTAAAGGAAGGAAAAATTTAAACCGGGCGAACAGCCGCCTTCGGCAAGGTGCAAATGCCCTTCGGTCATGAAAGGAGAGCGCCGGGGCCTCTTTGGTCTCCAGATGCAACCGGTTTCATGCCTGACAAATCGGGCATACAGCCGCCTACGATTTATTGATAACTGGCCGATTTTATTAAGGACAATTTGTAAATTTCAGTTTATTTGAACAGTAATGACAGATATTCATTGTCTATCACTTAATTAATCATTGATATTTTTGATATTTGTATATAAGTATACTTAAGGTTTCTTAATAAAATAATGGGGATTGGCTAATTTCAGGCTGAATATTCTGTAAACTTTTAATTCTATGGTGTTTGGCAATGACGAGCAGAAAACAAAAAAAAGAAAAAATAACCCTTGACCATAATTCATCTGTCCCTTTTTTTATACAGATCGCAGAGACCATGAAGAGGCGCATTCAATCCGGGCAATATAATCCCGGCAAACAGCTCTTTACCGGGGAAGAACTGGAAAGGGAGTTCCAGACAAGCAATATTACTATTCGTAAGGCCATGGAAAAATTGAAGAACGATGGTTTTGTTGAACGACGTCGCGGTCTGGGAACAACCGTATCCAACATGGAACCGGCGCCATTGGAGTTTGAACTGGGCAGAAGTTTTAAAAAACTGAAGGATTCCATTGACAGCCTGAATACACAGGTAAAAGTATTGGATATTGACACTGTGCTATCCTCAGAGCATGTGCAGACTTTTCTTTCATTGAGACCTGAACAGGAGATGTGGCTATTGAAACGACTCAGAATATATAAAGGCGTGCCGGTTTCCTTTAACACTTACTATGCTGATCCGGCTCAGTGCGCTAGCATATCTGAAAAAGAGGCCGAAAAGGATGATATTCTTCATACAATTGAACAGGCAATGGGCGTTAAGATACATAAAGTAAGTCAAACATTAAGGGCGGTTGCAAGCGATCTCGACATTTCCGGCGCGCTGGAGATTCCCTTTGGATCGCCTGTTTTTTTTAATGAAAGCACATATCATTCAGTTTCAGGCAAAACATTATTCCTCAGTCAGAGTTATTTCAGAGGGGACATGTTCGTTTTCAGGACTTCATCACTACTATGAAAAAGGCGGGATCATGAATAAACACTTTTGCGGGCTGGCAGGCATCACTACCCTGCTCATTTTAATTTTACTTTCATCTGATGTTAAAGAAGTTCAGTCGTCCCAAACAACAGAGTATGGTTGTGCTATTGATGCAGCGGAACAGATTAGGGTGTCCAGGGCGCTGGCAAAGAGTATTTCAAACCCGGGTGATCCGCAGTGGCAGGCAAAAGGAGACCTTCACAAAAAATACCATTTTTCTGATGCAAAAGCTGACATGCCCTATCGTTTGTATGTACCTTCTTCATGGGACAGTAAATCACCTCTGCCGCTGGTTATATTTCTGCACGGCGCCGGTTCAGATGAAAACCGGTATCCGGAGGCCAATGACAGGCAGCTTATTCGTTTGGCGGAACAACATGGTTATATTTTACTGTCACCATTAGGATACTCACAAATGGGCGCCTACGGAACCCCTCTGCGCCTGCCGGCAGTCTTCGGGAACCCGGACGCAGCGGCAAAACAGCGCGCTTCAGTGACGCCGGAACAGGAACGGACCCTTCAACTGAGTGAGAAGGATGTTATAAACACCCTTGAAATCGTGCTTAACGAATATCCTGTCGATCGCGATTCCATCTTTCTGGCCGGCCATTCCATGGGAAGCGGTGGCACATGGTATCTCGGAGCCAAATATGCCCAATACTTTACTGCAATCGCCCCATTATCCG
>CAZJOB010000650.1:0-434 GCA_964547435.1 uncultured Desulfatiglans sp.
CACCCCCAATGCTTGGATCGCGCGCTTCACTGGCAGTGTAGCTTTGGTATTGAAGGCTGATTGGTATAAAACCGTTTCCGCCTTTGTCCTTGTCTTTCATGCTGTAACCGGCCGTAGCGCCATTGTCCGGACTATTGATCATTATTAAAGCAACATCGGCATCGGCTGGGTCATTCACAACATTGAAGTATCTACGCGCTGTTTCAGGATTTACAGGATACTCCCATTGTTCTGGCGTTTCCTGACCGAAGAAATTTGTTGAAGCAGGTATGTATCTTTTGGGTATGTAAACGGATGTTCCCTTTTTCAGGGGCAGGGTTCTGTTGATATTCTTGAGCAGTATAACGGACTTTAACTGGGCCTCATATCCGGCTCTCATAAATTCAGGGTTGCCTACTGTTTTTATTGTCTTCGAAATATTCAGATAGGGATTC
>CAZJOB010000650.1:463-1871 GCA_964547435.1 uncultured Desulfatiglans sp.
TGCCTCGACAACCGGAGCTGATGCATTGTTGCCTCCGAACTGATCGCACCCGGCCATGATAATTCTGTAATGTCTCTCCGCCTCATTCAGGTGTTCAACGCCCCAGGGAGTTCTGCCGAACACTGCCATTCCGGCATCATCTTTTGTAACACCCCAGTCAGTGCAGACAACGCCGTCAAAATTATATTTATTACGAAGGATATTCGTGATCATGTATTCGCTGAATGCGTTGCCCACGTTCTCTTCGCCCGGGTCCTGGTTGTATGAGATGGTGTAATAGGGCATTACGGCGGATGTCATTTTTGTGCCGTTATCGAGGTTGAATGCCCCTTTGACAAATACATCCATATGGGTCTGAAGATTGTTGCCGGGAAATACTCCGAATTTGCCGAAACCGAAATGGGCGTCTCTGCCTCCTTCACCTGTGCCGCCGCCCGGCCAGTGTTTTGCCATGGCATTGACGCTTTCAAATCCCCATCCTTCTCTAATCTCCTTTTCGAGCGACGATATCTGGAATCCTTCAATATAGGCCCTGGCCATATCCGTGGCCAGTTGAGGGTGAGGTCCGAATGTGCCCTTGAAGCGGTACCATCTTGGATCGGTTGCCAGGTCTATCTGAGGGGAGAGGGCAGTGGCGATTCCAAGCGCCCTGTATTCAATGGATGCGATCTCGCCGAACCTTCTGACCAGATCAGGATCAAAGGTTGCCGCTAGGCCTATTGAGCCCGGCCATCTGGATATTTCACCGCCGGCGCCCAGTGTGTATTCCACGTCAGAAGCCGCCTCATGCCTGGGATCGCTGCTGTTATTGAGAGGGATGCCCAATCCCAGCCCCTCGGCAAGAGCCTGCGCGTTGTTGTTCCACCTGGCCGCCGCCTCGGGACTCTCCACAGTGGTAATCAATACATGACGCAGGTTGTCGTTTGTGAGAAAATCGATCTGGCCGTCTGAAAGGTCGGAAGGAAGGGCGTTGCTTTCATTATAGGGTTTTCCATTATAGGTATCGCCCGAATAGATACTGCCTCCGGGGATGCTCTGATGACCGCTGTAGAGCATTAATCCCGCGATCTGATATATGGACATTCGTGAAGCAAGATCTTTGGCCCTCTCATCCGCGGACAACCTCCAGTCTTCATAGGGATCAAGCGCGTTATTTTTATTCAGATCCTTGAATCCAAAACCATCAACGGTAAGTATTACTACACCTGAAGAGGGTGAATAACCAAGATCCTGTCCGCCCTTGTTTACTACGATTCTGAAACCATCTTTTTCAGTCTCAGTCCATTTCGGGCCGCACGCGCACAGCACACAAAAAAGAAGAATAAAAGGCAGAGATCTCAAATTTCTGCAATTTAATGATCTGATATTCATGAATGATCCTTGACTATTTAATTCGTGACCCTTCCTC
>CAZJOB010000651.1:0-1868 GCA_964547435.1 uncultured Desulfatiglans sp.
CTGAACAGCATCAGGGGGGACTTAAGCCTGGCAGAGGCATTAAGGCAATCGGGAAGCAGCATTCAGGAGACAGCAATATACCGTATATTCAGGAAGTTCAGGGACAGGCAGGTTAATATCAGGACACTGCTGATTGGCATAAAGGGGCCGCCGGAACTGAAAGATATTAAAGATCCATTTATTCAAACCATAGAACATCTTAAGGCTGCCTTTACGGGAGATCTGAATCCGGTATCGGCATTTCAGCATCATTTTCAGGCATCATTTCTTTAGAATAACCGGTTTTTCACCTGCCAAAATATTAATGTGCTTCATATTTTCCATCATATTCTGTGTATCAGTTCTTTTCTTTAAAAATCAACCACAGAGTAAAACAATTTCATATAAGATCTTTATGGGTTATCTCTTCTGAAACAACAAAACAGGAGGATAATCATGAAATGGCCAAGCGCATATCTTAAGATGAGGGTGCTGGGTGCAGTTGAGATGGCGGGAGGGAAGAGTATTCGGGACCGTATCAAAAACACGGCAAAACTGGCTTTTACTGATGAGGAAGGAAATCCAAGGTCTTTTACCTGGAGGACTGTCTCCACATGGTATTACCGCTACAAGAACAATGGTGTAACAGGAGTTTCGGTAAAGGAACGGGCGGACAAGGGTAAGACAAGAAAGATAAGTCCGGAAGAGCTTATGGAAGCCGTCAACCAGGTTCGCCCTTATTTTGTAAACAAGAGGCATAACAGGTTTGATATTTACAGGATGTGCATAGAAAAGGGCATTCTTACGAAGGAGCAGATGGCGCCTACCACCTATTACAGGTTTATCAGGGAGTATGACCTTTTAAAGGACAATATTGAGCACAACAAAAAGAGGCTGGCCTTTGCCATGGAACACGCCAATGACCTGTGGCAGGCAGATACCATGTTTGGCCCTTATGTAAATCACAGGCAGACAAAGCTCATTGCCTTTATTGATGATGCTTCAAGGGTTATATGCCATGCCCAGTTCTTTTTAAATGAAACCATAGACTCCCTGATTACTGCTTTGAAAGCCGCCTTTTATAAAAGAGGCGTGCCAAAACAGCTTTATGTGGATAACGGCTCTATCTACTGCTCACAGGAGATCACTCTTATATGCTCAAGAGTGGGATGCATTTTAAGGCATACGCCTGTAAGGGACGGGGCAAGCAAGGGTAAGATAGAGAGGTTTTTCAGGACGGTAAGGGACAGATTCCTTGATAGAAAGATTGATCTTTCTTCCATTGATATCCTGAATAAACAGTTAACACAATGGGTGGAAGAGGAGTATAACTCCTCCACTCACTCCGCCATAGGCATGGCTCCTATAAACAGGTTTGCCCTTGATATGAAGTTCATAAACTTCCTTCCTCCCAATGTGGCCAATGATGAACTGTTTTATGCCGAAGAGAAAAGAACGGTAAAAAAGGACAACACCTTTTCCTTTAAAAACATCAGGTATGAACCGGATGCAGACTTGAGAAACAGGCAGATAACCATCCGCTTTGACAGAAACAGAACGGATAAGGTCATTGTATATTACAAGGATCACCGGATTGGTGAGGCCCAGAGGCTGGATCCTGTTGCCAATTCCAGAATAATACGCGGCAAAGGAGGTGACAGATAATGATAAGGGCATTCTACGGCATAGATATCAACCCCTTTTCACCGGACAGGGACATCACTCTTTTACCACATCAGCAGGAGGTCTTTGACATCCTCAAGGTTCATTCATTCCAGGGCGGGCTTTGTCTCCTTATGGGGGAACCGGGCACAGGCAAAACCATAATTAAGAGCGTCATTAATCAGAAAGCCGATAAAACCACCATGATAATCAACGTGGCAAGAACA
>CAZJOB010000652.1:0-1863 GCA_964547435.1 uncultured Desulfatiglans sp.
TCTTGTCTGTCATTCCGGAACTTGATTCCGGAATCCATTGTTTTAAGACACTTATAGATTTCCCCGGCTTAAGTCATGCCGGGGCAGGCTCCTATCGCGGGAATAACACCCTGGGCTATTCTCGGGTAGCCTCCTGGCAATAAAAATCCTATCATCCAGGAAAAAATTGTAAAAGACAGCTCATATTAGATTAATTTTATTGAACAGCGGATAGAATCTTATTATGAATATTAATAAAATAGAAAAAAAGGAGTAAAAAATGGATGAGGAACTGAAGAAAAAAACACAGGAGACTGCGAAAAGATTATTTGGCAGGGGAATTAAGATGGATCCTCCATATAAGACGTGGAAGGAGTTTGACCGGGATCTTGCCAATGATTTTTCCCTTTTTATTACAGGCAAGCTGTACTCGCGAACAGTGCTTTCCCTTCCAGAAAGGCAGATGGCGGCCTGCGCCATGCTTGCCGCGCTTCGGGCGGGCGATGAACTGAGGCTACACATAAACGGGGCACTCAATGTGGGCTGCGATCCTTCTAAACTCACGGAGATCTTTTTTCAGCTTGCCACCTACGCGGGAATGCCTACTGTCAATGAGGCGCTTGCTGTTTTCAGGGATGTTCTGAAGGAGAGGGGAGAATGGCCCCCTGGAATTTCAAAACCCGGAGACCATAAATAAAATCCCTGTTGGCCGGGGGCATAACTCGAACTGTGTGTAAAAACAATGAAAATTTTCATTGACCTTTGAAAATCAAGTTACTATACTGCAAAAAACTCAGTTGAGCGCAGTTTAAGGCAGGTAGAAGTAATTGGCTAAATGGCAGGTTTCGTTCAGCAAAAAACTGTTGTTTTAACACTGTATGGAATCAAACATTAGCTAAGTTCCGGGATTTGCCGGAGGAAGAAAAGGCTTTTAAGGAGGTAATAGCATTGGGAAACGGTACGGTAAAATGGTTTAACAACAAGAAGGGGTTTGGTTTCATTCAACAGGAAGATGGTCCGGATCTTTTTGTTCACTTTTCATCAATAAACACGGACGGCTTCAAGACACTGAATGAGGGGGATCAGGTAACCTTTGAAGTGGAGGATGGAGAGAGAGGGCCAAAGGCTGTAAACGTAAACCGGGCTTAGTCATCAAAAAATTTTTCTAAAAGGCGGTTTCTTAAAAAAAGAATGCCGCCTTTTATTTTTTGAATATCCCTCCTTCGGAGATGGTGTAAACAGGAATATTTCGGTAATGCTCCTGAAACATCTCTGCGATATAGGGGTGGCATGTGAAGAAGAGCACCTGGTGTTCTTCTGATAATTCAATAATACCCTTCACAGTCTCTTTCGCCCGCTCCGGATCAAAATTGACCAGGATATCATCCATGATAACAGGCAGAGGGAAAGAGCTTCTTGAAAATTCCCTGATAAAACCGAATCTGAGGGCCAGATAAAGCTGTTCCGCTGTTCCGCGGCTGAGCATCTCCACTGTGCGTGTATTATTGTCCCTGTCGATCACCTCAATGCGTTTTTCACCAAGGGGTGAGGCTATGGACTTATATCTTTCCAGCGTCATTCGGGAGAAGAAACGCGACCCTTCGGACAGAACCTCCGGCTGCCTCTCCTTTTCATATCTTGCCCGCGTCATTCCGATAAGATGTCTGACAAGCCTTGTTGCGATCCATTCTTCGGACAGTCCGGCCAGTTCCTCTTTCAGCCCTTCCTCCGTAAGCCTCAACTCTGAAATCCTTTCGTCATTCACCATTCGCCGCGCCCTTTCCTCCAGGGCTGCCTGTTCCCTTGTAAGCGCGTTAAGCCTTCCTTCGGTTTCCTCAAGCTCTTTTGATAACTCATAAATTGGCTGCACATATGCCTCAACCC
>CAZJOB010000653.1:0-1848 GCA_964547435.1 uncultured Desulfatiglans sp.
GGACCTGCTATAAGGCAGCCAACTGGATATATCTTGGCAAGACGACAGGCCGGGGAAAGAACGATCAGACGAGAAAGCCGAACCGATCCATAAAAGATGTATATGGATATCCCCTGACAAAGGACTTCAGGGAAAAGCTTTGCGGGGGCTATAATGATTAAACTCAAGCGAATAGATCTGAGCCAGAAAGAACTGGACGCATTGATACAGCGTGTGGAAGAGGGAACTCTTTCAGACAAGGATCGAGAGATTATAAAGGCCATGGCTGAGACGATCTCCATTCTTAGTCAGGCAGTGGATAATAAGGCCGCCTCTATAAGACGTCTTTTAAAAATGATCTTTGGAAGCGGCACTGAGAAGACGGCAAAAGTGCTTGGCAACAAGGACAAAACAGGGGTTTCACCTGAAAAATCCGATAATCCGGACAAACCTAACCCAAAAGGTCACGGCAGGAATGGAGCGGAATCTTACAAAGGCGCTGATAAGGTCGAGGTACAGCATGATACCCTGAAACCCAAAGACAATTGTCCTAAATGCATTAAGGGCAAATTATATGAGATAAAAAAGCCTAAAACAGTGGTTCGTATTACAGGCCAAAGCCCCCTCCATGCCACCGTATTTGAAATGCAGAGGCTCAGGTGCAATCTTTGCGGTGAAGTCTTTACCGCAAATGCACCGGAGGGAATCGGAGAAGAAAAATATGATGCGGAATCAGGGGCCATTATAGCCCTGTTAAAATACGGAAGCGGTCTTCCCTTCAACCGGCTGGAACAACTCCAGGCGAGTCTTGGGGTTCCTCTTCCGGCATCAACCCAATGGGATATACTGGAATCGGTTGTGGATAAAATAGATCCGATCTTTATTGAACATCAGTTTCAGGCTGCTCAGGGGGATGTTGTTTATAATGATGATACCATCATGAAAATTCTTCAGTTGATGAAAGAAAACAAAGATTCTCCACGCAAAGGGATGTTCTCCTCCGGCATTGTATCCACCCGGGGAGATCAAAAGATAGCCTTGTTCTTTACCGGGCGAAAACATGCAGGAGAAAACTTAAAAGATGTCCTTGCGAAAAGAAAGCCTGGGATGGGACCGCCTATACAGATGTGTGACGCCCTGTCTAGAAATTTTTCTGATGAGTTCAATACACTCCTCTCCAACTGCCTGTCCCATGGGCGAAGGAATTTTGTGGATATTGTATGGAACTTTCCTGAAGAATGCGCCTATGTTCTTGAGGAATTAAAGAAGGTCTATATAAACGATGCCCTGACCAAACAAAAAAATCTTTCCCCGAATGAAAGGCTGGCCTTTCATCAGCAAAAAAGCAAGCCTGTTATGGATGATTTGAGCGAGTGGTTCAGAGCCATGATTGACGATAAAAAAGTGGAGCCAAACTCAGGTCTGGGTAAAGCGATTAATTATATGAGAAAGCACTGGAATGAACTGACCCTTTTCCTAAGAGAACCGGGCGCTCCCCTGGATAACAATATATGTGAACGGGCATTGAAAAAGGCCATTTTGAACAGAAAAAACTCTTTATTCTATAAGACTGAACATGGCGCCTATGTCGGTGACTTGTTCATGAGCCTCATACATACATGCAATCTCTGCCAGGCAAACCCTTTCGACTACCTGACACAACTCCAGAAACATTCCTCACTATTATTCAAAAACCCCGGCCAGTGGATGCCATGGAATTATAAAGAAGCTGTACCCTCTGTCAAATAGAATCATCCCCCGCTTGATTTAATTGACTCCCCTGTCTGTATTGATTGTTTTAGAAAAATACCGGGTGCGGTGAATTTTTTAACTCGATTTTAACGCTACACAGCCTTGCCGAAAGGACAC
>CAZJOB010000654.1:0-1843 GCA_964547435.1 uncultured Desulfatiglans sp.
CCAATAACATCCCCTTGTTATTATTCAATGTGCTATTATGTGCTTCAGAACTGAATCGTTCAATGGCTAATTAACAATAAACAATAATTATTGCCAATTTCAATGAAGACCGAATGGGTTGATAATAAAGGGATTAAGACATCTTAAGATTTATGATCATTTAAAAAATTGATATAAGATTTTAGATTTAATATAATATGGAAACTTTAAGATAGGGGTATGTCCGTTCGGAAAATTTTTTAACCAAACTGTTTTTTTAAGAAAGGGGGGCAAAATGGCAGGAAGCACTTATAAGATTATTGAGCTGGTGGGTACGAGTGATAAGTCATGGGAGGATGCTGCCAGGACGGCTGTGGAAACAGCAGGAGAGAGTCTTAAGGATCTGAGGGTCGGAGAGGTAACAAAACTCGATCTTACAATGGAAAACGGGAAGGTTAAGAGTTACAGGGCCAGGGTCAGCGTATCATTCAAGTATCAGAAATAGAAGTTCCTGTTAAAAGGGTCTTCGGAAATCCTGGGGTCTTACCGAAGGCCCTTGTTTCTTCAACTTCACTATACTCCTCTTTCCGCTTTTCCCCGGCAGCGTGTAGTCGATAGAATCATCAATAACAAGAGAATGGGCTGTCATTGCTTCCATGTTTTTCTTTAGTTCTGTAGTATCAATATCCCCCAAAAAACCTATAATTATTCCATTACCCGCGAGACAACCGGAACACAATTCTATGAGACTGTTCATGCCGGTCATGGCGCGGGATGTTATGATGTCACAACTGCCGGTAAATTTTTCCTTAATATCTTCCACTCGGGAATTTATAACACTGATATGTGAC
Organism: uncultured Desulfatiglans sp.; assembly: GCA_964547435.1. Lineage (GTDB taxonomy): Bacteria > Desulfobacterota > DSM-4660 > Desulfatiglandales > HGW-15 > CAZJOB01. Next base: position 831 of record CAZJOB010000654.1, read on the forward strand.
AATCCCAGTTCTCTGCTAATATTTTTTAAAAAACTGGTTTTTTTTCTATTAGAGTCTATAAGAGTTATTTCAAGTGAAGGGCGCAGTATCTTTATTACTATACCGGGAAGACCCGCGCCTGATCCCAGATCTAACATAATCCCCTCTTCAGGGATGAATGGGACTGCGATAATGGAGTCAAGGATAAGTTCATTAACAATTCTGTTTGTGTCGGAAGTGCCGATGAGATTAATCCTGTGATTCCATTCCAACAGGCATTTTATGTAAAGGGACAAAAGATCCAGATGTCCATGCGAAAGGTTGACACCGAATCCAAGGGCATTATTATATAGGGAGTCTATTTGAGGGCTTTTTAAGACCAGACCATATTCCTCCTTTATTATATGGTTTATCTTGTCAGTTCTCGGGCTGTATGTTAATTTTGGGGTATTGAAGTGTCAAGGATTATTGATAATAATTTGGTAACAGTATTGGTTTTAAGGATAGACAGAAAGAAATGATAGCTTTTGATCTTATATGCGCAAACGGGCATGTTTTTGAAGGATGGTTCGATAATTCGGAATCCTTTGAGGAACAGAAATCAAAGAATATGATATGCTGCCCCAGGTGTGAAAGCTCTGATATTAAAAAAGTCCTGTCTCCTGTATCCGTGAAATCTCAGCCCCGGCCTGTTCCGGGAGATTCCGCCGGTCCCATCGATTACCGGAGATTGGCCAGGGAGGTCTGGAACCATATTCAGAATGAATATGAGGATATGGGCACGGATTTTGCCAAAGAGGCGCTTAAGATACACTATGGAGTCTCGGAAGAAAGGAATATTCGCGGCACGGCTACTGAGAGCGAGGAGAAGGTATTAAAAGAGGAGGGCATACAGTTTTTCAGGATGCCTGCCCCTGAAATAGATAAAGATAAGAATTGAAGTAATTGCTTTTAAAAATTTGGGTTAAAAAACTAGGCACCTCATAAGAATTTGTGGGTAGAAATATGACTGAATATTCAAAAATCGAGGTTTT
>CAZJOB010000655.1:0-1832 GCA_964547435.1 uncultured Desulfatiglans sp.
TCATAATTTATTTGTTTAACTGCTGAATCATCAAAGTTGTATATAACTGCATCCGGGCATGCAAGAATGATTGGAGAATGCGTAGCTATAATAAATTGAGCATTTTCCCTGCCGCTTTTTATAATAATATCGAGCAATTCAAGCTGACTGCGTGGAGACAGGGCTGTTTCCGGTTCATCGAGAAAATAAAGCCCTTTTATACTGTAGCGGTTTCTGAAAAACGACATTAGCGACTGTCCGTGCGACTGCGTTAAAAGTGACTTGCCCCCGAAGTAGTAAAACTGTCCCGGATCTGCGGCAGCCCATTCGTCGAGCATGCTTGCAAAATGCTGAAATATGCTTGCCCCGAAAAATGTACCCGGTACCGGCCCGTTTGTCCAGTCCAGCGAAAGAAAATTATACAGTTTCCCTTCATAAGGGCTGTGACTTGATCTGGATCTTTCGGCATCTTTCCAGATATGTATCCCGCATTTTTTAGTGAGTGCTTCCAGGAATGTGGACTTGCCTGTCCCGTTTTCACCTGCAAATAATGTGACCGGATCAGTGAATTCAATCAGCCTTAAATTTTGAAGTACCTGAAGATTGAAAGGGTACAGTTCTTCGGATGGAAATATTTCCGGATGCAGTGTAGCGCTTTTTAGATGAAGCATTTTTTATTGATAAACCTTCTTTCGCATCAGTATATTTATCAGTTCTTTTTCATTATATAACTAACCGCTTTCTCCAGACCTTCAAGAGTCAGTTCGAACATCGGGAATATCTGCTGTATAAGATGGATTGTGTGGGTGTAGTTCCATTCTTCGGATATTACCGGATTTATCCAGACTGAATGCGGGAATGTTTTGGCAATAAATCTCAATCTTTCATCGCTGGGCTTTCCGGACCGTTCTTCCATATGGATTGATCCGTCAGTATATGTCAACTCGTAGGGAGCCATGCTCGCATCCCCTAAAATTATGAATCTTGTTTCAGGATCGAGCCGCACTAAATCATCGACCGGGAATGGTCTTGAGCGTCTTTGCGGATCCTCCCACAGGTAATCGTAAATTGTGTTGTGAAAGAAAAATGTTTTTAGGTCTTTGAATTGGGCACGCGCGTAGTTAAAAAGAGTCTGTACCAGTTCAATATAAGGATCCATTGACCACCCGCCGTTGTCTATGGCAAGTATCACTTTGAGCCTGTCCTTTAAACTGCGGTCGTATATTATTTCGATCTCGCCGGCTTTTTTCATGGTCTCGTAAATAGTCTTATCGATATTTATCCTGTCCTTTGGGCCGTGCGGGACCATGTTGCGCAGTCTTTTAAGTGCCTCGCCTATCTGTGACGGGGTCATCGGTCCCATTTGTGAGTAATCGCGGTATCTCCGGTCCATTGCAACCTTAATTGCCGATTTATTCATGGATACTCCGCCTACTCTCATGCCACCAGGATGATATCCTGAATGGCCGACCGGGGAAAAACCTCTTGTGCCGATCCATTTTTTCCCGCCGTGATGTTCTCCGGTCTGTTCTTTCAAACGGTCGAGAAAGTATTTTATCAACTCTTCAGGGCTTAAATGCTTAAGTTCATCCATGTTTATGCCCAGAGCGTTCGCGAGCCCCTTCGGGTCCTTCAGCCATTCCTGAAGCATGGCTTGTGCTATCTCGGTTAATTCAAACTCTTCCGGTTCCTTTAACTCAACGCCTTTAAATTGATGCGCGAAAACCTGATCGTAGAGGTCGAAATATTTTTCACTTTTTACAAGTATGGAGCGGGCGCCTGTATAAAAATCATCAGTGGAATTGATTATGCCCATGCTTAAAGCTTTATGAAGCCTTAAAAAAGAGGTCGGT
>CAZJOB010000656.1:0-1827 GCA_964547435.1 uncultured Desulfatiglans sp.
AAACGGCCTTCCAGATAGGAGAGCCCGCGTTCATAATAGTTCCACCAGCGGTGCCGAAAAGCGCCTTTTACCGTGCCGTATTCCTTTCCTTCCCTTGTCAGAATTTGAGAATTCGTCGTTGACGGTAAAATAAATAAAGAAGATATGATCAGAAGAAAAAGGATATGGAATAAATATTTCTTTTTCATTTTATCATCCTTAAAAGTGATAAATCAGTGAAAAATATAAACTGTGCTGCCGCGTGACCTGCCCGGTCTCTTCCTGTCCCAGGCTAATCTTTCTAACATCATTTCCCCATCTGAACTGGTACGCTGTATCAAACACTATGTTGCCTACAGTCAGCCCAGTGCCAATGGTTAGACCATAAAAATCGTCAGGACGATTTTCCGTGGGTTCGGGATCATAAAATAATCCGCCCCTCAGGGGGACGACATATCCATTATTTAATATAAACAAATATTCTGTCCCTATCCTCACCTGGTGGGTTGGCTTTGTGTTACTCTTTGATCTTTCCTGCCCGGTGATAAGGCTGATCTCGTTACCATTCGCCTGCCGAAGCAGAAAATCCTGCCAGTTGGTCCGATATATGTCTATCGCCATGGAAAACTCATCAGAAAATCTGCATGCCAGGCCAAGTCCATAGGATGCCGGCATATCCATCTCCTGGATCTCGCTTATTGTTTCAGAAAGGGGCATATATGTGTTTACCACATCAAGGGGATCATCAAGGTTTATCATTTCCTGTGTATAGCCCAGCCTTTCATGATACCGGACCCTGGCGGTATACGCCGCCTTGTAAACGCCGCCCATGGTGAATCTACTGTTAATATGCCAGAGAAAACCGATATTATAGCTTGTCTCCTCATTGAAGATACCCAGTGGATTTAAAGAGCTGCTGAATTCGAACTCATCATTGTAATAAGTTGACTGGGAAATTGAGTAAACGGAGGAAGTGACAGTAGGCGCGACCGGAGGAGAGGGAGTCACTGCCATCGTCTGATTTAATGTCCCGGTGAGATTGTCATTATGGATAGTTGTCCATTTACTGCCGAGTGAAGGCGAAAACCAGTTCAAGGTTATTCCAAAGGAAAGATAGGGTGTTACCTGAATGGAAAAGGCCGGAGACAGGGCTTTGAGGTATCCATCGGTATCCTGATGGGTATGCCTTGGACCGAAAGTATCCTTGGTCGTCTCCATACTGAAAAGAGGTGATTCAATAAGGGTTGTTGTCAGTTTCCTGTAGCTGTAATTATAGTTATGAGATTTGTTAAAACTATAAAGGGTCTGAAAATTAAGCGAGACGATCATGTTTTTTTTGAGTCTGGTAAAGGGAAGGACTAGGCTGAGATAATTTATATCATAGAGACTGCTGTTATAATCCCCTGAAGCACCGGGACTTAACCTGAAGGAGCGCTTTTCATTCAGGAAGTCCCCTGAAAGCACAATGCTCATCTCAGGCGTCTCAAGCTGGATAAGCCCTCCGGGGTTCCAGGATGCGGCAGTGGCGTCATCAGCAACACCAATAAAGGCCCCTCCCATGCCGAGCGCCCTTGCACCTGAGCCCACCGGATTGGGTGACCCCGACACATGAACCTCCTGGGATACTTGAGCAAACGCTGACGAAACGTAGGGCATTATTAATAAGGCGCAAACACAGATGAACATTCTTTTAATCATGTTGGAGTCCTTTATTGTCAAGTGCCGGGCTTTTGTTCTCTGTTCATAACCAATGTTTATCATTTTTCTTTTTCTCACTGCCTTTTTACATTGACGTTTATATTTAAAAAAGCTAGCAAAAAAAAGTTAATAGTTATACACCTTACAACC
>CAZJOB010000657.1:0-1826 GCA_964547435.1 uncultured Desulfatiglans sp.
TCCTGGAAAATTATGCCATGCCCGGTCTGCTCATGATAGGCACGGATTCTCACACACCAAATGCCGGGGGAATGGGTATGGCGGCCATAGGTGTCGGAGGCGCCGATGCCGCCGAGGTTATGGCCGGACTCCCCTGGGAAACGGCATATCCCAGAATAGTTGGAGTGAGGCTAACCGGAAGACTTAAGGGCTGGGCCTCTGCCAAGGATATCATATTTGAGATGCTCAAAAGGTTGAGCGTAAAGGGCGGAACCGGCAAGATATTTGAGTATTTCGGCGAAGGCGCGGAAAACCTCTCTGTTACTCAGAAGGCCACTATCACCAACATGGGAGCGGAACTGGGAGCAACTACATCGCTGTTTGTCTATGATGAATCCATGGACGCGTATCTTAAGAATGCGGGAAGAAATGAGGACGCGGAAAAGGTATTCAAACTCAGAGAGCTTTTATGTCAGGATAAAATATGCAGGAGTAATCCCGAACAGGTCTTTGATGAAATCATTGAAATTGATCTGGGCTCCATAAAACCCGCCCACTCAGGACCCTTTTCACCTGACAGAATCACCAATGTTTCTGAATTCAGGGGGCTCATAAAAAAGGAACAGTGGCCAAAAGAGACCTCTGCCGTGCTTCTTGGATCATGCACCAACTCCTCATATTCAGACCTTGCTGCCGCGGCTCAAATCCTCAGCCAGGCAAAGGAACACGGTCTTCGTGCAAAGATTCCCTTTCTGCTTTCACCGGGCTCCATAAAGGTTTATGAAACCATAAAAAGGGATGGCATTCTGGAAACCCTTGTGGATTCAGGAGCGACAATTCTGACATGCTCCTGCGGCCCCTGTATCGGCCAGTGGAATAGAAAAGACAAGGAAAGCGGTGAACCCAATATCATATTCACCACCTTCAACAGGAACTTCAGGGCAAGAAATGACAATAATCCCGAGACACTCGCCTTTCTTACCTCCGCATCCATGGCAGCAGTACTGGCAGTCTCCGGTGACGCGGGGTTTGATCCTGAGACCGACAAATTGACCGGCTCGGACGGCGTTGAGTTCAGATTGAATGCCCCGGCGCCTCCTGCACTCCCCGAAAAGGGGCTGGTAGATTCGCTCAAGGGTTTTGTACCGCCTGCTGATGGAAACCAGGACATGGAGTTAAAGATCAATCCTGACTCCGACCGCATCGAGCTGCTTCCACCCTTTGAAAAATGGGACGGCATGGATTTCACTGACCTGCCCGTGCTTGTAAAGACAAAGGGCAAGACCACAACCGATCACATATCTCCGGGAGGCAAGTGGCTGAAATACAGGGGACACATAACCAACATCTCTGAAAACATGCTTCAGGGCGCAGTAAATGCCTTTACCGGTGAAACAGGAAAAGGCAGTAATATCATCACCGGAGAGAAAGGCATTTGCTTTTCGGATCTCGCTAAATACTACCGGGATAACGAGGCAGGCACTGTAATTATCGGTGACGAAAACTATGGCGAGGGTTCCAGCCGTGAACACGCGGCCATGAGCCCCAGGTTTATGGGAGCAAAGGCGGTTATTGCCCGGTCATTTGCAAGAATCCATGAGGCCAACCTCAAGAAACAGGGAATCCTGCCTTTGACATTCACTGACCCGAATGATTACGACGCCATTGAAGAGAAGGACAGAATAAGCCTGGTGGATCTTGAAAAACTCTGTCCCGGCAGTCCTGTCAGGGCAGTCATAAAAAAGGAAGACGGCTCGACCATAGAGCTTATGCTTAATCACACACTGACAAAGGAACAGATTGAATGGTTCAGGGCCGGGTCGGCATTGAACAGTATGAGATCCGAA
>CAZJOB010000658.1:0-1816 GCA_964547435.1 uncultured Desulfatiglans sp.
TTCTGTGGAAGGGGATTTTCGTTCCGAAGAGTGGATATAATATTCTGGCGTATCCGTGGAATTTTCATATGTTCCTGGCATGCTTTTATACTGCATTATATCAGTCATTGACACCACGCCAAGAAGTTTGCCATCCTCCGAGGTAACAGGCGCGCCTGATATTGAATTTTCAACAAGAAAATCAGTGAGTTGATCGATTGACCAGTCAATTCCAACGGAGAGTACATCGGTATTCATAATATCTTTGGCCTGGAGTTTGATCATGATGGTCCCCTTATTGTTAAAGGTTTGCCTCAAGTATATGAAAGAATTCTTCTGACAGCCGGATAAAATTATATAACAATAAAAATCCTTATTCAATGAAGATTTAAAAGGCGCGATGTTCAGGATTGATCTGCTGCTTCCCATTTCTGGACAGTCTCTAACCGGTTGTGTTATGTTTGATATTCATTATTTAGTGTCCATTCAAAAACAGGGGTTTTTGAATGGATGCTGTCAGCAGTGTAAATTACTGAATTGCAGCAAAGAACTTTAGGTGCATCAAATAATGGTGGACATAACTGTAGGGGCAGGCCTCCGTGCCTGCCCGCAAATGGTTGTGCAGGATAATAGCCCCGGGCAACCAGCCGCCTTCTTTTCATAAACCAGAACTACGTCGGGCCAGGCAATGGGTTGCCCCTACAACTATTTTACAATTTTTAAGAAATATACCTTTCTCTTGCTTGCGCAGCCTGTTATACAACCTGGGTTTCAGTTTGATCAAATTATCTGTATAAATGCCTGATTTTATTCAGGCGTATATATCTTTTTAACATTATTTTGGACAGCAATGACGATAGATAAAAGAAAATTAAAAAAGGTGAAACCCTGTATGAAGGAATACTCAGTGCGTGAATATAGAAAAAGGGCCGTAAGTAAAGGCCTGATTTCCTATAATGTGAGTGTTAAGGAAACGGATCTATATATCAGCACGAAAAGGGACCTTGAAAAAGAGGCCAGAGACATTGTTATTGATTTAAGAAACAGCCTTGAGAACTATATCAGATTACATCCCGAATTTTTGACAACACTTAAACCATATCCCGAAGATCCTTTCGCGCCTGATATGATCAGGGAAATGATATCACTGACAGGAGATATCGGGGTGGGGCCCATGGCATCGGTCGCAGGTGCTATAGCCCAGTATGTCGGGAACAGGCTCCTTTCGCTGACGGATCAGGTTATTGTTGAAAACGGGGGAGATATATTTTTAAAGGCGGAAAGGACGGTAACAGTTGCGATATTTGCCGGAGAATCACCTTTGAGTGGAAGGATAGGAATTCTTGTCCCTTCACAGAAAATGCCGATGGGAATATGCTCCTCTTCCGCAAAAGTCGGCCATTCCCTCAGCATGGGATCAACGGATGTTGTCACTGTCCTTTCTCCTTCCGCCATCATTGCTGATGGCGCCGCAACCGCTCTTGGAAACAGGCTGCGGTCTGTAAAGGATCTTAACAGGATAACTGAAATAGCATCAGACATTAATGATATTTTAGGAGTTGTGGCCATAATGGGAGACAGAATGGCTGCCTGGGGAGACATAGAGTTGGTTGAGTTGTAATGCAATTGAATCACTGGAAACAGCCCTTAAGGAAAGAGTATCCGATGAAATAGATTCAAAAAGCCTGTTATTGCGTGGAAATCCGGCGGAAGAAATCGCCAAATATGCAAAAGAAAATGACATCAGCATGATAATATTTAGAAAATTACCAGGCAAGTTATTTAGTGCCCATCCAGAAACGAGAAATTTTGGACAAGATCAAGGAACGCGAAGATT
>CAZJOB010000659.1:0-1815 GCA_964547435.1 uncultured Desulfatiglans sp.
ACAGACATAAAAACTGTCTGTTTACGATTCGTAAAAAGGTTGCATCTTGTTTAAAAAGGTGAAATCCTTTCATTTGTCGTATGGCCGCCGGGACTTTCAGTCGAACAACCCGATAAATGAAAATGTTTTTCCTTCGCGTCCTTTGTGTCTTGAGCGAAGCGGGCGGTGAAAATGTTTCAAGGTTTCAATCCTTTAATCCAGAATCCAGTATCCAGCATCCAGCATCTTCCCGCCTTCCTACTTCTTCGGCAAATGTATAATCACATTTGTCCCCTGTCCCTCATTGCTTTCTATATCAATAGTTCCGCGATGTCCTTCAATAATCTTTCTTACTATCGGCAGCCCGAGGCCGCTCCCTTTCTCCTTGGTGGTGAAAAAGGGATTAAAAATCTTCTTTATGTTATCCGGATCAATACCTGAGCCTGTATCCTGAACAACAATATTATATCCCCCCTTTACCTCCATGACTCCTATTGTAACAGTCCCTCCCTGTTCCATGGCCTGTATTGAGTTCATCAGAAGATTCATAAGAACCCTGTGCATAAGGTCCTGATCCATGAAAATTCTGTGGCCCCGGTCTTTAATATCAGTCTTGACTGAAATGCCTTTCTTTTCCATTTCAGGCCTTAAAAATTCTATGTTTTTCTGAATTATTTCATCCAGTTGGCATTCCTGAATATTTAATTTGTGGGGACGCGCGAAATCCAGAAATTCCGTTACAATACGATTCAATCTTATTGACTCTTCGGTAATAACATCGGACAACCTCTTCTGTTTTTCATTAGTATCAGGCATGCCGCTCAACAGTTCAGCAGTACTCTGTATTATCCCAAGCGGGTTTTTTATTTCATGGGATACACCTGCCACCATCTCCCCCAGGGCTGCAAGACGTTCCGCCAGATTCAACTGTTCCACCAGATCCCTCTGTTCCAGGTTTCTGCGTCCTATGATCTTTTCAGCCTTGTGGACAATCAGCAGAAGAGCGAAAAATATAAGGGTCATCATCAGAATAGAAATGCCGAATATCTGATACTGAAGTCTCACAACCGAACGATACTGTTCTGTCATATCCAGCACCATTTCAAGTATTCCGTTTATTATCACCTCTCCTTCCCAGGGGTATTTCAGAGGTATATAGGTCCTGACCTTTTTCTTGCCTCCGATCCGTTCCATATTGAATCCCCAGAATCCATGCTCATCCAGTATGGATTCTGAAGATATTTCACCATTTAACGCCTTCGAATAGGCATCTGTTTTTATGGTCTTTTCATTTACCAGAGTGGGGTCGGTGCTGTACACGACAACATCGTCGGTAATGGAATGGAGTTTTACAACATCAACACTCAGATTTTCAGTGGCGTTTCTTATTACAGTATCGAAAAGATATATCTTACGTTCATTGTTTAATCCTATGTTTCCGAATTCTCTTCTCATGGGGGCAGAATACCCCCAGAGCACCTGGTAATCGATATGGGAGCCGACCTGGATGGCGTAATCGTAATAGTTTTTGGTGATAATCTCCTTAACCTTCTGCGAGATGAAAAGGGAAAATGGAAAGCTGATTAATATCAACACAATAAAGCTTGCTATGGCAAAATATTTCACCAGCCTGAAGGGTTTGATCTCCGATAAACTGTGTTTTATACGGGCAGGAGACATGATCCAATGTCCTTAAAATGGGATTAACAACAATCGATTATTTTTTTAAGTAGCATATATCATTAAAAACAAAAAGAAGATAGAGAAAATGGCTCCTCATAAGAATTTGTGGGTACAAATACTGATAAAAATTAGAACAAAAGAGGTTTCTATTGT
>CAZJOB010000660.1:0-1813 GCA_964547435.1 uncultured Desulfatiglans sp.
AAAGCTTGAAAAAGCGTTTTTCTGTCTTTTTATGATGCAATATCCCTGCCATAACAGAAAAAAAATTATTTAAATCTCCTATCCGCTTGTTTTTACTGGATTTTCATTCGACCACTCTTTAAAATATGATGACATCCACACAGACCAAAAGTACAATATCTTGTATCCAAAAACATGGCCCGGCAAGAGATTATCATGTAACCAGTTGTTTTCATTCAAATAAAAAAGGTAAAAGATTTTAAACCCTTATATGGTTATATTGTACTTTTTCATTTTGTGCTGCATCAGGCTTTTTGTGATTCCTATCATTTCAGCGGCATGGGCCTGAACATTGTTGGATCTTATGAGCGCCCTCTTTATATGCTGTGCCTCTATCTGTTCAAGCATCCTCTGAAGAGGGGCATCGGCAGGTATAAAACGTTCGATATCCAGATCCTTTTCCGCCCCTGACAGATAGGAAGGAAAATCCTCTGGTTCTATCAGGCCGCTGTTATTCAGGACAACCGCCCTTTCTATCACATTCTCAAGTTCGCGAATATTACCGGGCCAGTCATGATTAAAAAGCGTCTTCCACGCCTCGGAGCTCAGCCTAAGCTTTTCTTTTTTTTCATCGGCCCCATATTTTTCCAGGAAATGATGTACAAGAAGCCGAATATCTTCTCCGCGTTCTCTCAGAGAGGGCACCTCAATATGTATTACATTGAGCCGGTAAAACAGGTCTTCCCGGAAATTTCCCTCTTTTACATCCTGTTCAATATTCCTGTTGGACGCCGACAGTATCCTTACATCAACATCGATAGTCTTGGTGCCGCCCACCCTCTCAAACGCCATTTCCTGAAGCACTCTCAAAAGTTTAACCTGTAGAGGCGGGGGCATCTCCCCGACCTCGTCCAGAAAGAGTGTTCCTTCGTCAGCAAGTTCAAATCGCCCCTTTTTCATGGAAATAGCACCAGTGAATGCCCCCTTTTCATGGCCGAAGAGCTCACTTTCCAGAAGGGTTTCTGTCAATGCACCGCAATTTATAGAAATAAAGGGTTTATCTTTTCTGGGGCTGTTATAGTGTATTGCATTGGCAATCAGTTCTTTACCGGTTCCCGAGGCGCCCGTGATCAACACGGATGCCTTTGTCTGTGAAACTTTGGTGATAAGATCATATATCTCCAGCATGGGCCTGCTTCTTCCGATTATATTCCCGAACCTGTATTTTTCGGAAAGGGCCTGGCTAAGCATCCGGTTTTCCTTCACAAGCCTGTAATTATATAAGGCCTTTTTGACCGTAAGCTTAAGCTGCTCATTTTTAAACGGCTTTTCAATATAATCATAGGCGTGTTTCTTCATTGCCTCAACCGCCATCTCTATTGTGCCGTAGGCGGTCATGATAATTATAGGCAGATCGGGGTTTATCCTTTTTGCCTCTTCAAGCAGGACCATGCCGTTCATACCCGGCATCTTCATGTCGGTTATAACAAGATCCAGTTCCGATTCTTCAATCAGATTGAGGGCATCGGCAGCTTTATCTGTTGTAATAATCTCATATCCCTCAGAACCGAGAAGGGCCTCCAGAACAAAAAGATAATTTTTTTCATCATCAACTATAAGAATTGTTTCCATAAAAACTCCACTTTTTGCATACAGTTTGAGTAAAAACTTAACGACCGGGTAATGGGCTAAAAGCCTAAATACTTAAAAGATTTTCACCGCCCGTTCGCTGCGCTCACTCAAGACACGAAGGTCGCTAAGTTTTTTACGAATCGGGTAACAGACATAAAAACTGTCTGTTTACGATTCGTAAAAAGGTTGCATCTTGTTTAAA
>CAZJOB010000661.1:0-235 GCA_964547435.1 uncultured Desulfatiglans sp.
CATGTTACTCGGGGCTATGGCGTGCAGCGGACTATAGTAAATCCTTACAATAAATAATTATATTACTTGAGAAAATAATGTCCCCATACCGGAAATGGCGGCGGCTCTTCATCCTTGCCGTCCTCTGGCGGTTTGGGCTTCAGATATTCGGGCGGTCTGACTATCTCATATCTTAAGGCATTGGGTTTGCATGTGATAATACACAATCCGCACCCCTTGCATCTTTCGGGAATCA
>CAZJOB010000661.1:245-1803 GCA_964547435.1 uncultured Desulfatiglans sp.
CCTCAAAATAGCAGCGTGTCTCACATTTTTTGCATCCCGTGCATTTTTCCTCGTCCACTGCCGCCGCAAAACGATTGGGTGTCATAAGGTCATACCGTTTCGAGCGTGTAATCGGGAAAAGGTTTTCACAGCAGGTGTCACAGCAATAGCAGTCTCCCCAGTGGACCAGCCCTGACCTTTCCGCCTCCCTTGCAGTCTCAAGCGCCTCATCAAGACTCACTTCCGTAAGCAGCCTGCCGGGCTGGTCAAGGTAATATTCGCCTCTCGGCCGGTCAAATGCGGCAAAACAGGTCATAAGCGGTTTGTCGCATTCATAACCCCAGGAAATGCGGCATCCGCATGGGGCAAGAATCCTTCTCTTTGCGTCTATGATCTTCTGCTTAAAATTTTCTTCGGGCAGTATATCTTCCGGCTTAATATTGGGACTGAGTTCAAGCGCAATGATAGATGGGGATATCGGCAGGTTCTTGCCGAACATCTCTATCATATGCTCAGTGTGTTTCATAAACTCATAAGACCATTCATTATAGAAAAAATCCCTCCAGAGTGCCTTCTGCTCCTGCGTCATGGCATAGGGGCCTGTATGAGGGGCCGTATCGGCGCAGCATTCATGGTGAAATGCCAGGAGCGTTGTGTGAAAAGCATACTGCGTCAGCCCTCTCGTAAGCATCCCCTTGTCTGTCAGCACATCGAGGTTTTTCTGAAGATCTTTTTCATTCATTTGCAGACGTGCAGCCAGTTCCGGACATGTGGCCGGTTCAAAAAGCTCCATACAGATCCTTGCCTCCAAAGGCGTAAAGGTGGTTTTCAGGATCTTAAGAAAACGCTCTGATTCCCAGACCCCCAATTTGTCGGACAGTTCTTTATAAACAGGATCAAAAGTCATAATACCCTCCCTTACAATGCTATTTTAATATTTCATCAACCCATGAATACCAGTTATTCATACCTTCACCTGATTTTGCTGAAACAGGAATGACCGCAGCAGAAGCATTCAAACCCTTAATTATTTCAGGGAATGTCTCCATATCAAAATCGAAATATGGAAGCACATCAATCTTGTTTATCAGCACTGCATCCGCTTCCATAAAAATAACCGGGTATTTGTATGGTTTATCATCACCTTCGGGAACGCTTAGAATAACAACATTTTTATGCGCGCCCAGATCAAAATCCGCGGGGCATACCAGATTCCCCACGTTTTCAATAAAAACCAGATCAAGATTATCGAGATCCAGACCGGTTAACGCCTTTTCAAGCATATTCGCGTCCAGATGGCATCCCCCGCCCGTATTGATCTGTATGGCCCTGACGTTTAACTCTGAGATTTTCTCGGCATCAATGGAAGAGGCAATATCCCCCTCAATAACAGCAATGCGGCATAACCCCTTGAATTGGTTTATCGTTCTCATGATCAGGCTCGTCTTGCCCGATCCGGGGGATGACATAATGTTTATCATTCGTATGCGATGTTTGTCCAGTACAGACCGGATTCTTTCAGCAGTTTTGGCGTTTGCGCCCAGAATATCTTTTTTTACGCTTATTGTCCTGGCTTCCA
>CAZJOB010000662.1:0-1797 GCA_964547435.1 uncultured Desulfatiglans sp.
ACCGCCTCAGTCACAGTCTCGCCCAGATAATCCTCGGCTGTTTTTTTCATTTTCTGAAGGATCATTGATGATATCTCAGCCGGGCTGTAGTCCTTTCCCTTTGCGGATAAATGGGCGTCGCCATTGGCTGCCTTGGTTATTTTATAGGGCAGCACCTTAATATCCCTCTGCACATCCGGAGAATCATATTTTCTTCCGATAAGTCTTTTCACCGCGAAAATAGTATTATCCGGATTAGTCACAGCCTGTCTCTTTGCGATCTGTCCCACAAGACGCTCATCTTTGTCACTGAAAGCGACAATAGAGGGAGTAGTGCGGCTTCCCTCCTGGTTGGCAATCACCACAGGATCTCCGCCCTCCATGACCGACACACAAGAATTCGTGGTTCCAAGATCTATTCCTATTATTTTTCCCATATTTTCCTCCTTATACTCCCCTTTACTGTATTTATTGTCTGCATTCTCTTATTAGAATGCCTCTTTATTATCTTCCTGCCTTTCGGCGCTTCCGCTGCTGATAACAACCATTGAAGGTCTGATAAGCCTTTCATTAAGGGTATATCCCTTCTGGAGTTCTCTCAATATTTTACCGTATTCAATCTTCTCATCATTTTCCTGCATAACCGCGTGATGAAAGCAGGGGTCAAACTCCTCACCCTCTGCATTTACACATTTAAGCCCCGCCTTTTCCAGTGTACACATAAGGCCCTTCAGTGTAAGCTCTACACCCTCTACAAGGGCATCAAATGAATTCCCTTCCTTTGAATGTGAAATGGCGTTATCCAGGTTGTCGATCACCTGAAGAAGCTCCTTGATCAGGTTCTCATTGGAATATTTTATCCATTCCTCTTTTTCCTTTTTATTTCTCTTTAGAATATTGTCGATTTCCGCCTGCGTGCGGAGGTATTTGTCATAATTTTCATCAACCCTATTCTTTAGCTCCTCAATCTTTTTAAGGAGATCATTTTTTGACATCTTCTCAAGATGCGGCTCTTTTAGGTCTTCTTCCGGCAGGGTATTTTTATCTTCTTTAGCGCCCGGGGCTTCCCCGGGCAGGTCTTTTTTTTGAATATCTTCCGAAGTCTGTTCACTCATAACAGATGAATTTACTCCTTATCGAAAATCGTTGAAAAATTAAAGAAAATCTTGTTTACGATAAGCACCCATCAGGCCTTTGTCAAGCCGATGAAGGCAGGGAGTTTTAAAAAAACTGGCTACTGATAAGAATTTGCGTGTATAAATGTAACGGAATATTCAAAACCAGAGGTTTTTGTTTGTCATTCCGGAACTTGATTCCGGAATCTATCATGATTTTATATATTGCCAACACACAGATCTGTTTATGATAGTTTATGTTTGACCGGAAAAAATGAAATGAAAACAAAAATCAAAAACTGGATTCCGGAATCAAGTTCCGGAATGACATGCGTGGTGTGGATTCCGGAGTCCATTCTTCGCCAAGGCTTTCGTCTCCGCTAAAGCAACGCCGCAACAAGATGGCGGGACAGGCAGAGGACGCAGAATATAATTCATTTTAATCCAACAGTGAAGATACCTGTTGGATTAAAGAATACATCCCTTCGGGAGCAGTAATATAAATTCCAGTCGTAGACCGGATAGTATCTTTTCATTTGTCGTCATATCCCGACAAATGAAAAAAATATTTGGGTCAATCCGAGTTTCTCAAAGGATATTCCCCGGTTTTATTCGCCGTCGCCAGAATACCCTGAGGCTTGCAGCAGAAATGAATGGCAAGGTGAACCGCGCCGAAGCTCTTTAGAGCGAAGGGTCTCGATTT
>CAZJOB010000663.1:0-1791 GCA_964547435.1 uncultured Desulfatiglans sp.
CCCTGTCCAGGAGGATGTCGTTTTCATCGGGATTCATGATATGTTTCCCGCTGATCCAATCTGGTCCCTGATAAGCAGAATATCTTCCTCGTTCGGTTTAAAGGGATAATTTCTCATCTCCGGTCCCGGCCTGGAATTGGCAAAGGGCCTGTTGCATGCCACCTGGCCGTCATATCCTTCGCATCCGCTTGTTCTGAATGGCTTGCCCGAATCAATCAGATCGGAAAGCCTCGCATCGGATAATCCGAAATCAAGTATCTCACCGGAATCGCGGAATGAAAAATCGTTCATACGGCCTAAACGGTTATCTATTATATAGCGCGCGATTTGAATCCGGCGGTATTGACCCATAGGAGAAACCGGGTGATCCGCCATTCGGGAATTGGCCTCAGGGAAAAAGGAAAACAGATGGGTTCTTCCTTCCATATTCCTTACCCGCTGTATTGCCTCACACATCTCTCTTTCGGTCTCCCCCATACCCGCCATAAAGTGGGCGCCCGCCTTTCCATGTCCGAATATGCGGATCGAATCCTTCAGGCACTGCCAGTAGGTTTCCCATTTATGAGGGCCCGCTACCCCCTTTCCCCTGTACTTTTCAAACAGATCCTTTGTGGCCAGATCGATTGCCACCCCTATCATGTCCGCCCCTGCATCCCTGAAATCCATAAGGTCTTTAAGTCCGAGTATTGTCGGGGATATAAGAAGCGAGACGGGGATATCAAAGTTTGCCCTCAGCCTTGCGCATATATCCTTTGTGTCCTGAACCGCGCGGCCGTGAGTTATCATGGATACGCATATGCGTTTTACCCTCTCCTGCCTGGCGGAGATCCGGTTGATTATCTCATCAAGTGTATATTCAGGCCATGAAACCCTTATAAAACTTTTTTTGCTGTATTCTCCGGGCCGCCCGTTGGACAGGCCGCAGTATGCGCACCTTGCCGAGCATCCTTCGGAATATGTCAGCAGCAGATTCACGCAGTAGAGTCTGGCATCTCGATAAAAGACGCCGTTTTTGAAGCCGAGCGTCATTGCCGCTGCAAGGCTCATCCTGAGATATTCCGGGCTTTCCTTGATTCCACAATCATGCTTCATTCAACATAGGCTCCTCTTTTTGCGAAAATTGCCTGTTTTTGGATGGATACTGTCAGCACTCAGCTTTCAGCTTAAGGCCCTATAAACAAAGATTTAGCTGAATGCTGACCGCTGAAAGCTCCATCCAGGATTTTGCCGTTTCCAGATGGACACTATCTAACATATCCTAATACGAAAAGCATTTATATAAGAGACTCCTCACAAGAATTTGTGGGTAAAAATACTGATGAACTCGTAAAAAGCTAAATTATACCGCTTCGCGGAGACCTATGCGAAACCAAGTTGCTTTTGACTTCCTTGGAAGTCCAATATGCGTCATTCCCGCGCAGGCGGGAATCTATAAGTAGTTGAAAATACTGGATTCCGCGGCAATCAAAGCCTGCCCCGCACTTGATGCGGGGTCGCGGAATGACAAATGGGAAAATTCAACTTTTTACGAGTTCATCAAAGCTAAAACAGGCTATATCCGAATTTCTCAAAAGGCATAACTCGTTAATTTCGCAGTATTATTGTATGATATACAAATTTCTTATTTACGGATTTTCAAGCAAATCCGTACAAGATTTTTATTCGCCTTCGCCAGAATACCCTGCGGCTTGCCGTAGCGAAGCGAAGATCCCGCCGATTTTTGCGGGGCCGCAGATATGATCAGCCTTCACCAAATGTTACGGCTCGACAAGATGGCAAGGTGAACCGCGC
>CAZJOB010000664.1:0-1789 GCA_964547435.1 uncultured Desulfatiglans sp.
CCCCATTTTTACTCAAAACCGGTAATACCAGTTTTGAGTAATTTGCCATTTCATCATTACCCATTTCAGCCTTAAGTTTACCCGACTCGATTTAGGCATGTTTCCCCGATGGAAAATCGGGCGGGCCCGCCCGGCTCGCCTATTAACGCATAATTAGGCATGGATTGACTGTTGCCGTGGCGGACGGGCAGTTTTGGTAATTTTAAAAGCCAATTATATATTCTCTGGTATCTGTATGCGAAAGAAAATTCCAGGACTACTTTCTATCGATAAAAACTATTGGATCATTCGTCGGGAGATTGCTGAAGTAATGTTATGAAAGATGATAATCTGATTATTTCAGTGTTTTCATTACTCTGTAATTTTAGCAAATGCTTATCTCCAGTGACAACAAATTCAGCTTTTGCCTTCAAAGCACATTCAAGGATTCGGTTATCAGGTTCATCTAACACAACATGGAGAAATGGTTTGGTTTTTAAGACAACTGCCAGATCGCTTATGGATTTAATCAACTGTTCGATTCTATGCTCTTCCCAGTCAAACTTTACGGCCAGTTTGTTCGCCAACTCTGTCAGAATTGCTACTGAAGTACATAATTCAAATTGACCTTCAATTGCTTTCAAGTAAGCTTTTTCAGCATTTCCGCCTGGAATGACAAATGCAGAAATATATATATTTGTATCAAATACAACCTTCAATCTCAGCGTCCTTCAAATACGATTTTTTCAACATCAGATTCTGTAAGTATTTTTTTTTGCCTGGACAATGCTGAGCCATATGCCTGAAGCTCTCGAAACTCATCTTTAAGATTATGCCTTTTATATGCAAGAAACATCTCCCTGAAAAGCACACTCCTGTTTTTTGCCAATTTTTTTGTCAGCTTCTCATATTCTTCTGCTATATCATGAGGCATGGAAATTTTTATTGCTTTGCGTTTTTCTTCGTTTCTCATCGAATCGCCTCCCAAAAAGTATGACAAAATCATACATCTAATGATATGATGGGTCAATAGAAATTCCATAATTAAAAGTAATATTCTCTTTCCTGTTTTCTCTATCCTCTTTTCTGTTTAACCATTTTCCGTGGAATACACAACCATTTCAGCATTGAGTCAAAATTGTTAATTTAATTGTTCATATGCCATTTTATTTTATCCTATTTTTTTCTTTCGTATTGGGATCTCTTGGTGCCTGGATTATTTCCAGGTGGGGTAACGTGTTTAACCTGCTTGACCGTGCTAATCACCGCAGTTCCCATGAGGGAGCTATACCCAAAGGCGGTGGAATCGGAATTCTTGCTGCATTTGTTGTTGTTTCTCTAACCCTGAAAATGGATTGGGCATTCTGGCTTCCCGCAACCATTGTTTCTTTGATAAGTCTTTTCGGAGACAGGGTGGAGATCTCTCCCAGGCTCCGCCTGCCCATTCAGTTTATTGCCGCTCTTTCTTTTATTTTACTTGTTCCGGTTTTATCTGAGGCTCTGATGTATAAGGCTCTGAGGATCTTTTCTTTTTCCTCTTTATTATTTACTATTTTCTTCTCTCTTTTTATCGTCGCCACCGCCAATTGGTACAACTTCATGGATGGCATTAATGGGATAGCTTCAATTACAGGCATTGCGGGTTTCGGTCTGCTGGCCCTGTTTAATCACATTTCAGGCGGGGCTGGTATTCTGACTGTCCTGCCTGTGTGTATTGCTCTTTCATGCCTTGGTTTTCTTCCCTTTAATTTCCCAAATGCAAGGGTGTTTATGGGCGATGTGGGAAGCATTCTGCTTGGATTTGTCTTTG
>CAZJOB010000665.1:0-1784 GCA_964547435.1 uncultured Desulfatiglans sp.
AGTCGCGGAATGACAGGCAAGGAAATTCGACTTTTAGGAGTTCATCAAAATTGAAATTTTAGCTCCAAACCCGCCTGTAATTTTGTATTCAGTTTTCTTATGAAATCATGTTTCGATGGAATGTTTGGATTGTTCCTGAAAGCCTTGAATAGAGCATCGATGGTTGATGACTCCATTCTTGTTTGAGACAATTTATAGTTATCACCTTCTTCAATCAAATCATAGATAGTGAAAACTGTTGTATGTTTATCATTGTAAGACATGTTATTCAAGTTATATCGACTTATAAAATCCTGGTACACAGGCTCCTGGATAACCCAGAAGATTTTATGGCCCCAGTTCTCAAGTACAATGCCTTTATTTAATATCTGGGTAAAAGAACGCTTCCAGATATCAGCCAGATTCAAGCCGAATGCATAACTCCTGTTCCGGACATCGTCCTCTTTGACAAAATCTTTAAGTCCCTGCACAAGCTGACCGGTGCCTGTAGTTTGTCCGGTCTGAAACTCGATCACCACAAAATCCTCTATTTCACTGCTCAATGGCTTGTGTTTTACCATGACAAAATCAAATGTTCCGATATGTGGCAGGCCTATTTCACTGAATATCACCAGATCATTTCTGGTGTGGAAATACCTGTCGGCAATATCTTTGAAAACGGTCTTATCCTGAAGGAATCTCCTGGGACACAAAGCAATTGTTTCATTATTAAATCTCACGGAGCACACACCCATGGGGTATTTAATAAGACGGCTCTGTTTATTGCATTTCTCATTCACGAATGGACATAAGTATTTATCATGCTTCTTTTTTAATCCGGCCTTTTCTGAATGAATATTATAGCCGAAGATTTCAACCGGGTATTTTGCCATTTTCATTCCCTTTAAACATCTGCTTCCACTCCATTTGTATTTCCTGTTTTGACAGATTAGGATTAAGGAACCAGCCCAGCGCATCACCACAATTCCGACAAAATTTGTAGCTATCCTTCGTATCAATTGCCGAAGGTTTTATCCATTTCTTCTCCTCGCCATTTGAGACAACAGGTCTAAGAACAAGGATTGCGTCATGCTTCAAGGAATTAAGCCCATTAATATGAACCGAAATAGGATTTTCTGAGAACACTACATATCGATTAACCAATACAAATCCAGCGTCCTTCAATGAAAGAGTCAATTCAGCCCATGCCTCGGGACGCCAATGGTGGAAGGTAAAGATAAGACGACCATGCTCCTTATTTAAAGCATGATTACACACCCTCCAAATTTTACCGAGTACTGTGCCATACTTACCTGTATCAGAATAATTGTCTTCACAAACTGCCGAATCAAGCGGATTATAATGCCAGTCAGCATCATCTGGCAGAAATCTGCTTAGCCATACCCTGAAAAAATTAGAGAGGTCGCTATATTGTACACTGTCATAGTAGGGCGGATCGGTAACAACATAATCAGCTATTTCTTCCGGAATTTCAACAAATGCTGCATCACACTGCAGGATAATATATTTCCGTTTCCCATCCTTTAAATCATCCCAACCGCGGGCTGGTTCACCAGCATCGATCTCGCCCTTGATTTGTACCTTTACCTTGCGGGTGTCAGATAATCTGGTTTCAAGCGGTCCGACCGCCCACCTGGCGGCTTTAATAATGCGATCATTAAAAAGGCGGTTCAATGTGCCGGAGGAATTGCCGGAAAATACAGGATTATTCTCCAGTGCAGTGTATGGAAAAGAATAGGCGTGGTGGGAAAAGACATGCCGTATGGCTCCGGGGCGGCGAATAT
>CAZJOB010000666.1:0-1777 GCA_964547435.1 uncultured Desulfatiglans sp.
TAGATTCCCGCCTTCGCGGGAATGACGACCTGAGCTATTCTCGGACAGCCTCCTTGATTTTGGTCAAGAATTGGGTTGAATGTTTTCAAATCAATAATATATAATTTTTCATAAAAGCCGATCAACGAAAGGAATAAAAATAATGGCGCATGAAGACAGAGGACACTATGCAAAAAAGCATCCTGAAAACAGCAAGATCAACCCTGTTATTGCGAATGCGATAAATGAAAGAGCAAATGGCGACAAGATAACCTGTGCAGCGGCCTTCAGAATAGTGAAAGAACAGAACAGCACCCCTGATGAAGTGGGTTTTACTCTTGATATTCTTGAAAAACGAATAATCAGATGTCAGCTTGGTCTCTTTGGATATGAACCTGAGAAAAAGGCCATTAAGGCCATGGAAAAGGTCCCGAATGACCTTGAAGAGGCAATAAAGTCAGAAGTCATTAATGGCAGAATAAGTTGCAGAACGGCCTGGAAAATAGCCTCAACGTCAGGCATTAAAAAAATGGATGTCTCTTCAGCCTGCGAGACGCTGGGCATCAAGATATCGCCATGTCAGCTTGGGGCCTTTAGAAGAGGGCCTTCTATATGATGTATGAGCGGCCTTAAAAAGATTCATATTGCCGATAACTGTTCAAATAAAAGATCACCCCGGCGCCGAAATCAATTCAGCGACGGGGTGATATAAAAACCTGTGGTAAAGACGATTTTATATGTTCTCGCAGATTACACTAACAGCTTGAACATGTGCTGCATGATTCGCCCTTGGGCAGATTCGATGTTATTGAAAAACCTGTTCCCATGACAGTCTCTACAAAATCAACATTTATAGGTTTTGCCTGTTCCAGCAGGCCCTTTTCAATAAGGTATGTAACTCCATTGTCTTTTATTATTTCATCATTTTCATTAGGCTCATCCAGAGCCATCCCCAGGGAGGGGCCTGATCAGCCGCCCTGTGAAAGGAACAGTCTGATATATGACGGGTCCTTCTGTGCCTTAAGAAAATCAGCAATAACCTCATTAGCCTTTTCTGTTACTGTTAACATTAAATCCTCCTTCTGGATATTCAAAAATCCTAATTTGATGCCTCTAAAATATACATATTATTTATTATGTCAAATTTATTATGCTTCTTTCCTTGTAGCGATATCTGTTATAAATCTTCACGACCCCCTTCCTTATTAATCCATTCAATTACGCTGTCGATCTCCTTTAAAAGCGCTTTAACAGCCCTTCCCCTGTGGCTGACCATATTTTTTTCATCGCTGTCCATCTGGGCAAAGCTCTTTTTCAGGGGAGAATAATAGAACAGGGGATCATAACCGAATCCTTTTTCTCCCCTTGGCGCTAAAAGGATTTTCCCCTCGCACCTGCCCGAATATGTAAGTATATCTCCATGAGGCGTCGCGATGGATATCACTGTCTCAAAAAAGGCATTGCGGTTGTCTTTTCCTTCCATTTCCTTTAGCAGCTTCCTGTTGTTTTCCTCGTCTGTGGCATTGTCTCCGGCAAAACGCGCGGAATACACCCCCGGGGCGCCGTCAAGTGCCTCTACTACAAGCCCGGAATCATCCGCCATTGCTGAAAGGCCCAGTGCCTTGGCTGTTAAATATGCCTTTTTCCGGGCATTTTCGGCAAAGGTGCTGCCGTCTTCAATAACAGGCGGAAAAGGATCAAAGTCATCGAGTCCTTTTATTTGAATATTATATTCCAAAAACAGTTTTATACTTTAATAAAAAATGATATTAGTTTAATCAATGATTGGTGATAAATG
>CAZJOB010000667.1:0-1099 GCA_964547435.1 uncultured Desulfatiglans sp.
CACATGCCGGATCACGCCATTCAGAATAACAGATTCATAAGAGATTCTTCGCTTCCAGACTGTGTCGTAATTAAAATTATTGGAGCCCGGGAAAAAACAGGCTTTCAAATTTGTTGCGCTCGTAAAAAGTGGCATTTTCCAGTCTGTCATTCCCCGACTTGATCGGGGAATCCAGTGTTTTCAGATACTTATGGATTCCCGTCCCGAATCAAGTTCGGGATAAACTCTGGAGGGAATCTATAACTGCCTAAAGACTGGATTCCCGCCTATGCGGGAATGACGAAAAATCACCTTATATCGTCACCCCGGCGAAAGCCGGGGTCCAGTGATTTAAGACACTTATAGATCACCCCGGCTTTAGTCATGACGGGGCATGATCCTTCGCAGGAATGACATTTTCGGGACTTTTTACGACTGTAACAATTTTATAATTCTCATCCTTGCGCCTCTTGTCTCGTCATAGCCCCTTTTCATCCGGGACGAAGGCAGATGTGCCCCTTGTACCGCAGTAGCCTCCGGCGAGGGCGGATAAGCCTTGCGCCATAATACCAACAGGATAAACAGCAAAAGAGGGAGGTACGCAGGAAATTTATTGTTGATTATCTAGCGACAATATTTCCTTTACTCCCTTTCAGAATCAGACATTTGAGATATTGCCTGACTGACAGATATTTCGTACATGGACATCTGGGCGTCAAGAAATTTTTTAAATCTCTGCAATTGGGGTTCTGTCAGGATATTTCTGGCAGACTCGATATATCTGTTATGCAATCTCTTTTGAGCTTCGAGTTCCTCTTTTAGCCATTTTATATCAAACTGATTCGGGCCGGACAGGCTTCCCTTTTTTTCATTTTGTCTCTCTTTAACACTCTGATTTTCATTATATATGGCGGCTAGCAGCCTCTGTTCCTGTTTTTGGTTAATCGGATGATCTTCAAGTATCATGCCTTTGAAAGGTTTAATAAACTCCCGCTCTTTTTCCACCCGAAAAAAATCCTTATACGCAGAATAATGGTTTACAGAAAGCAGATCGGAAATCTGTTCATCATATTTCTGATTTATTGATTCTACCTCTTTTTGTTTATCTTCCTGTGATAAA
>CAZJOB010000667.1:1109-1775 GCA_964547435.1 uncultured Desulfatiglans sp.
ACTCTAAACAGGTCCTGAATCTCCAGTTCCTTTTCAGTGAGCAGATCGATAAGTCTGGTCTTCAAAACATTTGGCAGGTCTATCTCCCGGGCAAGAAGATCAATATGTGAAGAAATGCCTGATTTTATGTTGTTAAGCAAAAAATCATTCGTTTTTTCCTCCTCAATTTTTTGTTTTTGCAGGGCTTCTTCCAGATAATCCTGCCATGCCTGCATATCGGCAATCCTGGCTTCAAGACTTTTAACCTTATCTATATAATTAATCTGATCTTCAGAAGGCGGGGTTTTATCTAATGAAGGATCGTGTGATTTTGACTGTGATGAGGCATTATGTTTTTCAGACTGGAAGGCAGATTCCTTCGAAGTGACATATGTGTGTTTTTCGCTGATTAACCTGCTGATGTATCTGTTCTGCAGGATGACTGTTATAGTCAATAATACAGTGGCTATTATGAGAGCAACCGTGAAGATATGAGTCTTTATAATAGAGGAACGTTTTTCCATTTTATCTCCAGCGAATATCTTTTATAAGGATCATCCCGAATTTCTCAAAGGTTATCGACCTGATTTAATTGAGAAAATTGCCAGGCAAGTTATCTACAGCCGCGCCCAGTGCCTGTCACCCTGAGCGCCCGTCCTCCGTCACGCCATTGGCGTGACTACGGAG
>CAZJOB010000668.1:0-1774 GCA_964547435.1 uncultured Desulfatiglans sp.
AACCCTGTTTCGGCCAGTTGCATGGCCGCAAGCTGATAGGCCGATGCCGGTGAAATCCTTGATATGGTAAACCCGAGTCTTTCCCGTGCGGCTTTTCTGTTGCGCCACTCCTCATTGAGTGAAATAAAGTATTTGTCTATTTCCTGCATTTGTTCAGAATATTTTTTTGAAATATCTTTGCTGTATTGTTCCTGAATCTCATTTACCTTGTTTTCAAGGTCTTCCTCGCTTAAAGATGTCATACGTGACTGCATTTCTTTTGAATATTCAGTCATCCATTCATTCAGCTGCCTGCTTATTTCTCTGCGCTTTTCAGTGAGTTTTGTTGATATCTCCGCAGGAGTGGGAACCTTCAGAAACCGGTCCGCGATCATTACCCCTGCACGGGGAATAATCAGGACAAACAGGACCCAGATTACAAGGAGATATAAAAAGGAACCCGATGAATTTCTGCTGAGTGCAGAAAACATTACACCCACGCAGACAAAAAAGCTCAAATAGAGGCAGGATGTAAATATCAGGATAAAAAATCTGGCCCAGTGAGAGACTGTTAAAGGTATCCGGTAGATCAGCACCATAATAATCCCCAGCAGAAGGGGAATTAAAAGTGGTATTATGAGCCCGAGCCCTGCCCCGGCGATCTTTGCCAGGATATAGGTTGTGCGGGGTATGGGGTTTGCAAAATTGAGTTTCAGGGTTCCAGACTCTCTTTCACCACAGATAGAATCATAGGTAAAGAGAATTGCAAACAAAGAGAGGACTATCTGCACAATAAACATAAGGTCAACAGATCTGAACAGGGCAAAAAGAAGCTGATCGGAATAGCGGCTGCCGTAGAGTTTTATGATGTCCCCCCTGATTATTGGAGACTGCCTGCCTATATCATTATTTACTCCCGTGACAAAGATATGCATGGGGTCAGGGTGGCGCACTATATTCAGGCGCACACTCGACCATCTGGTCAATTCTCCTGTCTGCTGATCCAACTGGGCATTTATTGTTTCGTAATGCCTGACCGCAGTCCTGTATTCATCTATGCCTATATAGACACTCAGAATAATAAGGATTGAGCAGACAGCAAAAACCGCTGCAAATTTCGGGCTTAATATGATTGTCTTTAACTCTTTTTCTATTAATGTTCCTAGCATTGTTCACCTTTTACCGAAGGTCATATCGCAAAAATGCAGCAAACGCCCCTGAAAAAAACACCAGATTAAAGAGCATCAGGATGGCAATATCAGGTAAAACCTTTCGTAAAATAACAGAGAGTTCATCGGATTGATAAACAAACTCAGGTATCTCTGCCGGATTCACAGCCTGAGGGGTCTGTGTCTCCCCGGTAATTTGGGCCTGTTTTTTATCAATAAAATCAGAATATTGTTCCGAATGTATTGCCAGCTTTTCCCTGTAGTTATTTCTCAATTCAAGAGAGGTTCCGCACAATTCAAAGGCCGCCATCGTAAATACTGCGGAAGGGGATATTCTGGATATTCCAAGGGCCAGTTTTTCCTGCTGATCCTGCCTGTTATAACGCTCCTCATAGAGGCGGCTGACATATGCGTTAAGGGCCTTTTCCTGTTCGGCCCTAAACTCAGCAAGAGTCACAGATATATTATCGTATGCCTTCTGTATGGCCTCAGAGCTGGTGTCCTTGCTTGCTGCCAGTTCCTTGCCAACCCGATCATATGCCTCATTCATCTTTGTAAGATATTCCTGGGACAGTTGATTTGATAGCTGGACCCTTTGATAATATATTTTTGATGTCGATGGCACC
>CAZJOB010000669.1:0-1770 GCA_964547435.1 uncultured Desulfatiglans sp.
ACATAATCAATATTGAACCCTTAATAGAAAGGAGAAAAAAAATGAAAAACAGATTAAATTTGATCTTTTTATTCTTTTTATCGCTGACGATTATAGCCTGCGCAACCACGCCTGTTGCATTGCCCGAAAAATATGCCAACCTGGAAAATAATCTGGAGGAGAGCACAGAAATATCCACCTTTAGGATAGATAGCTGGCAGAGGGTAGACAATCAGTCCCTTATCATTCGATCCGTTCACAATGACTATTACCTGATCGTGTTGCACCGGCCGTCTGCCAACCTGGCCTCCAGCGAGACCATAGGCATTACCGATACTGCTGATAAGATCAGGGCTGGTTATGACCATGTTGTTGTAGCAGATTCTTCCAGCAGAGATACGTACATCATAGAGAAAATATACAAGCTGAAGGATCGCAAGCAGGTGGATGAAATAAAGGAGCGCCTCAAATGAAAGTTGAAAAAGCTGATACACCCATGCCGACTGACCTGGAACTCGCCATCCTGAACGTGCTGTGGGAGACAGGCCCCAGCACGGTTCGGGAGGTCCAGAACATCCTGAACAGGACACGAAACGCGGGATACACTACTGTCCTCAAACTGCTCCAGATTATGACTCAGAAAAATCTTGTAAAACGCGATGAATCCAATCATGCACACGTCTATATATCGAACTGTTCAAAACAGCAGACTCAGAAACGTATGGTGGACAATTTATTGAAAAAAGCCTTTGGCGGATCATTCATACAATTGGCAAGCGCTCTTTTCAGTAATGAAAGTCTCAGCAAATCAGAATTCGAAAAGCTTCGCAACGAGATCATTGCGCTTCAAAAAAAGGAGAGCAATAATGGAGATGATGCATTTGTCTGATTTGATCGGCAGGTATTTACTTCTGTCATCAGCTCTATTGTTAATTATGGGAATAATGAGCCTGCTTATCCTGCTGACCTTAAAAATTAATGGAAAGCCCAGGCTGTGGATATGCATTTTATTGTTCATTATACCCCTTGCTTATCCGATCAGGACATTAATCCCCAGGCCGGTTTTTGTTTCTGAAATACAAGGCATAATCCGGTTTCCTGATTTTCAGCCGGTTAAATCAATCCTATGGCAAAATCCTGGCATCAGAGATATTTCAGTTACATCTGAAGGGGCCTCCTTAAATGAAATCCACACATCAGAAAAAACAGAGATCGGTCATAATCATTCGAGCGTCAACGCCACTAAGAATGCTATCAAAGTGCTTTTCAAGGCAGGCATCGACTGGAAGTTGATCGGCACCGTGGTTTGGGGCCTAATTTTTCTTTGCCTTCTGACCAGGTTGCTTTATATGTTTCACAACATGAACAGGCTGCCTGGACTCGCCGATACTGTTACAAACCCGGATGTTATCAATCTTTTTCACAGATGCATAATCGATACAGGACTGCGCCATACACCGCGACTTCTGACCATGGATGGCATTCCTGCGCCAATGGTAATGGGAATAATTAAACCCGGAATTATTATTCCCGGACGCCTTCTGCAGCCCGGATATCGGGAAGGGCTGAGGTTTACATTCCTGCATGAACTAAAGCATGTGCGTCAACGCCACAACTGGTGGCTTTTGATTGAATCAATCATCGGAGCGGCCTTTTTTTTTCATCCGGTTATTCATTGGGCCAAAGGAAGAATCCATGAAGAGATGGAGCATATCTGCGACAGGCATGTTATCCATGTGACAGAAAAATCCGTTTCCTATGCCGATTTTCTCCTTCAGGAGATATGGAACA
>CAZJOB010000670.1:0-1741 GCA_964547435.1 uncultured Desulfatiglans sp.
GTGCCAGTTTTGTTTTACCTCCCGAAAAAGCTTGTTCTCTATAAGGCTGCGATCATCATAGCGATCAAAGGCAACGAAGGGATCTTTTTACATCAATATTTGTCACAAATACGACCTGCTTTTCAGTCGGAGGTGTTTTGTTATCCCATGTTTTGACAATCACTGCATTCAATGGGATAGGCTCATAATCCTTTTTGGCTGTATTGGCTTTTGAACCCTCTGGATTGAACCAGCCACACGTCAAAAGATCGGGCACACCCACCAGGGTGGTGAAGATTTTTTCAGTGAATCTCTTTTTGCCGTAGCCATGAACCACTTTAATTTCACGATGAACAGGAGGAAAGCTTTCAGAGTCTAAAGCCAACTGACAGGCATCCTTGGCTGCGCTCATGCTTCTCTTCAAAGGAATAACGAACTCAATCCCTTGCTGATCAATGTCATAGAGGACCTTACCGTCAAGGAACCCTCGATCAATGACGAGAAAATCAATGCTGCTGGATGCCTTCACATTTTCTTTGGCTTGTATCAACACCGCAAGGACATGCCGATTATCTGGTTTTTCAATTGTATCGATCTTGATCGCCAATGGCATATTGGTCTTGATTTCATAGATGGCCCATACCTTCCACCCATACAGGGTGACAGGGACTGCTTTGAGCTCGCCATTCTTCCGATAACCTCGGGCCTGCACCTTGACTTCATGGGTGACAGAACCACACCCCTTGAATTTGCTGGTGGTTTCATACAAGGTGCAATCGCATGAGGCTTGTATCTTTTTCGGGAAAATCCCCTGACTTGCTAATTGCTGAATGGAATGGTTAAAGAAATTTTCAATTCGTCTGGGCGTAATCGTGACTATATGGTTGGCCATAGTATCCACACACAAAGAACCTCTGATTTGAGGTGGTGGAGTTTTTCGAAGTTTTGTTCCCCGGTCGCAGCTGCCGTCTCTTACTTGATGGGCATTGAATCCGCACATGCTCATGAGGAGTTCGTCGGTTAATAATAGATCGCTGATCTCATCTATGGTTTTGATGGAACCGACGACCTTCATCAAAAAGACAAGCACCAGTTGAATGAAAGGAACATTTTTTCTTGTTTGATTTTGGGGGTCAAGATTTTCCAATAGAGGAAACACATTGATCTCCCGGAGATAGTTGAAGAAGGAGTCAAACAAGGTTGCCTCATCTATGGCGTATACCACATCCATCTCACGGCGATGGAAAAGATGGTCTGCGACTGTGGCATCATCCCGTTCAGCGGTGTGCCAGAATAGGCGATTGCACAGAGTTTCCTGAAGTTGTTCCTGCTTGGTCATGAATGGAGATTATGCATAAAACGGGGCTAATGTCAAATCGGGGACAGCTAATAATGCAATAATATCAGTCAGTTTTAAATTTTTTCGCTGCCCTGGAGAGGTTTTTACCGTGTCGTATATACCCCTCCTATGCCTGTGTCTGATCGTGAACTCCCATGCTGAATACGCGCTTCCACAACCCCTTCTCGCAGCAATGTAAAAAAGATCTGGAAAACCGATAAAATGCAATTTTTTTAAAATCCTTATATCGGAATTTCAGGGAATCATGAGACATTAATTTAGTTGACAGAGTAGAAGGTAAAAGCTAAAAATATCCTATGCCAATGATAGCAAGATTAGATGCTCTCTGGGTATTGCATGAGTCTGGCGGCTATCGGGTTTTCCGTTGAGCAAGAGAATTAATAGCAAAAGAAGGCAAATATT
>CAZJOB010000671.1:0-1730 GCA_964547435.1 uncultured Desulfatiglans sp.
AGAATAGCTCAGGCTGTCATTCCCGCGAAGGCGGGAATCTATAAGTACCTGAAATTACTGGATTCCAGCCTGCGCGGGAATGACTAAAATGGTATAAAAATGTATTCTCGGACAACCTCCGAGGCAATTTTTTACACTTACAGGGATAAAATCCCACAGCTTTTAAAAACTATTCAAAAAATCAAAACCGACTTAACCTGATAGAGATATCTTTGTCCTTTTATACAAATCAGAAGCTCAATTACGAGCGTCTATATTGCTGCAACTGATCACTTAAAAAAGAAATTATTGCTCCTCTCCTTTCACATGCAACACACCTGCCGATGACTTGCCGAACACATCCGGGTCATACATCTCTTCTGCGTGAGCCGGCATTACAACAAACTCTCCCGGCGCTATTGCCTGGGCCGTGTATGACAGGTGATAGTTTCCGGCAGAGAGATACTCGGAATAGAACCTCACCGCGTGATGCCTCAATTCCCTGTGATAAAAGCTCCACCTGGACATTCCATAATATGACCAGTCGCCATAATGGAACCACCATGAACCTCCTGCCGGTCTGTACTCACCCTTTTGGGCATCCACTACTGATGAGGTGGCAAGATCCGTGTTCACGGGCTCAAGCCCTCCGGGAACAGGGTCATCCACCACAACAAAATTCCTGGCCGTGGGGAGTGAAACAAAGAGATCCACCCTTACAAGCTCTCCCCTTTTTATCTCCATTGGGCTTTTCAGAAGAACCCACTCGCCATTGCGTTCAACCGCATATTCCCGCCTTATATCTATACCGGCATTAATTGATTCTGTATTGAGCTTAAGTGGGGCATAACTCAGGCCCACACTGTAGTACAGCCTACCCTTGCCCTGTCTTTCGATCGCAACCTCTGTCTTTCTTCCCGGATCTTGCTTCTGAATCGCCCTTTCAAGCTCCACAGGGCGGTCCTTAAAATCCCTGAATTCCACGCCACCAATGACCTCCCTGTCCAGCATGGCTGTTATGGCCATATCAGGCATTTCACTCTCATATGCCCTGCTGTAATCAATAAGGGCATTCATACAGAAGATGTTCTCCTGCGTATTCTCCCAGCGGCCTCTCTGTTTTCGTGTCTGAGTGATATACCGCACGATCTTGAAGGGTATATCTCCCACTATATCTTTCCCCTCTTCTGTCTTTCCATATGCAACCAGACTGCTTAATACTGCCGCGTTTGTCCTTAATGATGATGTCAATATCCTCGAATAGCCGTCGTCAAAGGCCTCATTGAACACAAATTTTCCGCCTGTCTGATCAGCATGGGCAAGAATCATATTAAACAGATATCTTTGCATATCCTCTGTGCCATCTATTCTTAGAGCAGCCATCAGAAAATGCGCCTTTCCAAAGATGTCCATCTCCTTTGCATAGGGATAATAAAGCTTCAAATCATCTATGGTTATCCTGCCTTGTTCAGCCATTGAGGCCAGTGCCACGGCCCTTACAGTCGAGGCCATTTGGGGAGAGTATGTTTCAGGCGGTTTTTCCTCCCTGAGCATCCTGATAAGATAGTCATATAATCTATCCTGTACCTTCTCAGAAATTTTATAACCACTTTTGGCAAGCCAGTTAAAGGCAAGGGCAGTATAGGCGCTCAAGTATGGATTTGCATACCTGTTTTCAGGCCTGTAATACGCCATTCCGCCATTCGGTGCCTGATAGTTTGCGGCCTGGTCCAGTATGGATTGAGGCAGTT
>CAZJOB010000672.1:0-1723 GCA_964547435.1 uncultured Desulfatiglans sp.
GTTACAGTGAATTTACCATTCACCGGACCCGCTTCATTCCCGTCCGTCGTCGCTGTTATGCTTACTGTCGCTGTGTCATCATCAGTTATCGTGCTATCAGCGGCAAATTGTCCCCCAAGTGTAGCGCCATTACCTGTTGGATTGAACAACGTTACAGTAAATGTTTCATCCGGTTCTACAAGAGTATCACCTGCAACTATAATCGTAATCGATTTAAAAATTTCTCCAGCAGTGGTAAAATTAACCACACCAGACGGGAAACCTCCACCATCAAAATCTGAACCTGAAGCACCACCTGGGCCACTTACAATGTAATTTACTGAGCAATCTCCACCATCGCTATCTCTTGTAACTGTAAATGTGAAATTTGTTGTCCCACCGCTTCCTTCATTTTGCGATGCAGAATCGGCAGCAATAGTTATAATATTGGCTGCAAATGCGAAGGATGGAATAAAAATAAAAAAGAAAACAGCGATTAATGATATCTTCAATATTTTAAAAATCTTATCTTGGTTACCCATTTTTCTTTCCTCTCTAAAAGGAATCATTTTAGACATAGAAATAATGAACTACAGCGCTTTTTTAAAACCCATCTCAACAACAGCACTTCCGGCATTTGGTGAAGCTATATCTCCTCCCCTGCCTATAACACGATATACATAGACACGGCTTCTCGTTACATCAAGAGAACCACCGGTGACAATTCCTTCGAATATAGCCATATATTTCTGTTCGTTATCTGAATCAACCCCAGGCTCAGCAAACGCTCCATCCCAGTTATCAGAATCAAGGATATTATCCGGTTCAGGCAGGTCCGTCTCCAAATGCAGCCAGGACTTCCCTTCGGGAGTTTCAATCTCTTCTCCCGCATTTTCCAGCTCCTGGATGCTTTCCATGGCCGCAGCCTCCGCATTATAAAAATTTTGTTTGGCAGTCATCTCATTATACGCGATCTGCAATTCGATATTGGTAGTTGTCGTGGCTGATATACCCATCAACGTTAAAAGCACTAAAAAAATCAGGGCCACAATCAGGACGGAACCGTCTTCTCTAAAAATCGTGTCTTTTTCCATAATTATCCTCAAAGTTAATAGTCTGTTAAGTTCCTCATATTGATCAGGAAAACAAATTTGATCTTTTAGTGGCCAAAGGTCTGATTACCTGCTTGCCATTTTGCTTAACATTTATAGTAATGGTGCTTGCATTGGTTACACCTGCAACAGGTTCTATCTTCCATTCGATAGTATATTTACCGTCAGGACTGTTTTCATTGCCCTCGCTTGCCCCGATAAACGGATCGGCCATGAGGCTTTCCAGCTTATCCTGCGCCCATGTGGAAGCTTCCGTCCTTTTATAGGCAAAGGAATCACCCCTCAGAGCGGTTCCCTGCATGGAAGCTACAGCGAGGAGGCCGACTGTAAGAATTGTAATGGCTATTAATATCTCTATCAGGGTAAAACCTTTTTCGTCTTTTATAATCATTTATAGCTCCGTTGTGACTAATTGACAGTTAATTATCCATTCGCTGATTGTGTTACAATCTTTCTGTAAAAATTCATTAATGTTAACGTGCAACTAATAATTATCAGTATTACAAATTACGACACCTGATATAAGACGTAAGAAGTTTTCTGTGAAAATTATCATTTTGGGCGCCCAGTATCACCACATCCTGTCGGTTTTTAAAGGAATCATTGTTTTTATAGCCCTGAGCAACCCTGTC
>CAZJOB010000673.1:0-1715 GCA_964547435.1 uncultured Desulfatiglans sp.
TTCATGTTTTATCTTTCCACCATCTGGTATTTCGCCCACCCGGCATATAAGCTTATATTTCAATCCTATATAAAAAGAAGTTCATTTATTGTTTCCAACCAGAAATTGAATTTTCCGGTCCTGTTTCCCTGGGTGATTCTGACACTTTTTATTGACCTGATAGCCCTGAGTCCCTGGAAGGGGGTGAATGAGTTTCTAAATCATCCCGCGGGGATGGTTGTATTTTTTTCATGCTTTCTGATTGCACTGATGATTTTCCTGCCGGTCCTTATTCAATACTGGTGGGGATGCAGGCCCTTAAAAGATACTGAGAAGACTCGTGATATCAGGATGTTTCTGGATAATATTGGTTTCGAGTATCGCGGGCTGGTAAACTGGCCTGTCTTTGAAGGCCGCATGATGACAGCCGGCATTATGGGGATTGTTTCAAGGTTTCGTTATATTCTTGTTACCGAATCACTCATGAATAATCTTTCCAATACGGAACTCAAGGCGGTTATGGCGCATGAAGCGGGTCACGCAAAATACAGACACCAGCTCCTTTACATATTTTTGTTTCTCGGATTTTTTATAATTATGATGGGAGTATTTGATCCGCAATTTTACTTTGTTGTCATAAACTACATACTGGTTGAATATTCTGTTACAGGCATCTCAGGGAACATGTTTTACACTCTAAGCGCTGTTCCGGTTCTGATCATTCTTGTTGTCTATTTTCGATTTGTTATAGGTTTTTTTATGCGGCATTTTGAGAGACAGGCCGATATATTTTCTGCAGTCAGTATGGGTGATGCCGCGCCGACGATCAGCGCCCTGGAAAAGATAGGAATCTTAAGCGGAAAAATAAGAGACCTTCCGAGCTGGCATCATTTCAGCATAAGAGAACGAGTTGAATTTCTTCAAAAAAGCTTTGAAAACCCGGCCCTTATTCGCCGCCATAATTCACTGCTGCTAAAGTCATTTCTCATATATATTATTTTTGTCGTTGGTGTTATTTATCTTTCCTATTTTACCCGGATCAGGGATCGCATCACCTTTGGAATAATAGAAAATACCCTCAGTGAACAGCTTCTTGAAAGGCCTGATGATCCTGATCTGCTCAATACCATGGCAGGCATTTATATAGATATGGAAAGGCATGCCGAGGCATGTGAGATCTATGAAAGACTCTTATCTGCGGGCAGAAGGGATGCTGAGGTTTTAAACAACCTGGCATGGCTTTTGATAACTTCACCGGATGAAGGCCTGAAGGATTACGAAAGAGGTCTCAGGCTTGCGAAAGAGGCCACGGCACTCGAACGGGTTCCGGCGTTTCTTGACACCCTGGCAGAGGCATACTGGGTTAATGGAGAAAATGAGAAGGCAATAGAGGCGATAAAGGAGGCAATAAATCTGGCAGAGGATGACCGGTATCTGCGGAAGCAGCTTGAGAAGTTTTCGGGCTTTTAAAAAGTATCGAATTAACGGCAACCCATGAGTAACGAAGTCTATTTTACATTTTTGAAAGGCCACAAGACAAATATTGCTGTTTAACCGTCGGACCTGTGCCTGGCCCGCCAACCTCCGCCGCTTCCACCGTCGCGTAAAGCTACAGGAAGGCTATGGCGGGCCAGGCACAGGTTCACCCCTACAAAGGATAATGTGGTTTTATGTTATGAATAATTCATGGTGTTTTCGTAATAAATTGTTTTTATGCCAAAAATACCATGCTATGA
>CAZJOB010000674.1:0-1709 GCA_964547435.1 uncultured Desulfatiglans sp.
AGTCTTCTTTATAACCGGGGAGGTTGACATGTTTGAATCATCTGAACTTGGACACAAGATTGACAGAGAAACCTATGAAAAGGAAGTCCCGGAACTGCGTGAATTGCTTCTGAAAACCCAGTTTGACCTCGCCGATGATCGCTCCTTTCCTGTCATAATACTCGCAGGAGGCGTTGATGGCGCAGGAAAGGGTGAAACAGTCAATCTTCTTAACGAATGGATGGACCCCAGACATATTCGGACTTATGCCATGGGAGAACCGACACCGGAGGAAAAAGAGCGTCCTCCTATGTGGCGCTTCTGGCGCGCCTTGCCTCCCAAGGGAAAAATCGGCATCTTTTTCGGTTCCTGGTACACGAACCCCATTGTCAACAGGGTGATGGCAAAAAGCAGGACAACCGAGCTCAACCGGAGCATTGAAGAGATTAATCGTTTTGAAAAGATGCTTATAGATGAAGGGGCGCTGATCATAAAATTCTGGTTTCACCTCTCTAAAAAGGCCCAGAAAAAACGTCTTGAGGCGCTGGAAAAAGATCCGCTGACCCGATGGCGCGTTAACGATGAAGACTGGGCGCATTTCAAGATATATGACAAGTTCCGCAAGTGGTCCGAATATACCCTTCGTGAAACCAGCACAGACGCAGCCCCCTGGATAATAGTGGAAGGATCTGACGCCCGCTATCGTAATTCTACAGTGGCAAAGATATTGATGGAGTCTGTGCGTAAAAGACTGGATCAAACGGAAAAGACAAAACCCGCAGCCACAACCGTGCCCCTAAGATCTCCTGCCGACAGACTCAGCGTTCTAAGATCTCTGGATTTATCCGTGACATATTCAAAGCAGTCTTACAAGACTGACCTGGCGAAATACCAGGGAAGGCTTAACCTTCTTATGAGGCATCCAAATTTCAAGAAAAAATGGTCCCTTATTATTGCCTTTGAAGGCTCAGACGCGGGCGGCAAGGGAGGCAACATACGCAGGGTTACCGCGGCTCTGGATGCCAGATATTACAGCATTATTCCCGTCGCAGCCCCCACTGAAGAGGAGAAAGCCCAGCCCTATCTGTGGCGTTTCTGGCGCCATGTACCGGGTAAAGGAAGAGTGACCATATTCGATCGCACCTGGTATGGAAGGGTGCTTGTAGAAAGGGTTGAAGGCTTTTGTTCCGAAGCAGACTGGAGGCGCGCGTATAATGAAATTAACGATTTTGAGGAACAACTGGCACTTAATAATATACTGGTAGCTAAATTCTGGCTGGCTATCAGTAAGGATGAGCAGCTTCGCAGGTTCAAGGAGAGAGAAAAGATCGGATTTAAAAGATACAAGATGACTGAAGAAGACTGGCGCAACAGAGAAAAATGGGACGATTATGAAGAGGCTGTCTGTGATATGGTTAATCTTACCAGCACAAATAAAGCGCCATGGACAATCGTTGAAGGCGATAATAAATATTACGCGCGTATCAAGGTTTTGAAAACCCTCTGTGATAGAATAGAGGAGGTCCTCTAAACGATAATTATACAAAAGGAGGTAATTATGGAAAGAGACGATCTTACCAAAGTAAAATACATAGGCGATTCACGCTTGAAATCCCTTAATGCTTCGGGAATCCATACAGTCAGACAGCTTTGCGAAACGCCAATGGAAAAACTGGCCGACATATCAACAATCGGCAAACACTACGCAAAATTGATCAGGGCCTCTGCAG
>CAZJOB010000675.1:0-1707 GCA_964547435.1 uncultured Desulfatiglans sp.
AATATGAGCAATATATTCCCTTTTGCCCTCTGGATTGTATTTGATCTTTCGGTGATAGCACTCGGCGCAGGGGCCTTTTTTACAGGCTTTCTGACTTATATTATAGGTAAAAAGGAACTGAAGAATATTATCAATGCAGCCGTAATAATAGGTTTTATATGTTATTCCGGCGCCATAGCCATGCTAGGCATTGATATTGGACAGCCTGTAAGGAGCTGGTTTATTTTCTGGCACGCCAACATACACTCCATGCTGGATGAGGTTTCCTTCTGTATTACCTGCTATCTGATTGTTCTATCGATTGAATACTTTCCCCTTATTGTAAAAAACCACAGGTTGAATAATATTCATGAATTCCGTTTATTCGGTGACAATCTTCATCGCATCATGGCCATTTTCGCGGCCACTGGCACATTTCTCTCCTTTTTTCATCAGGGGTCGCTCGGAGGAATGTTCGGGGTTATGTATGCCAGGCCCTTTGCCGCCAGAGAGGGATTTTACATCTGGCCATGGACATTCTTCCTTTTTATCATCTCTGCCATTGCAGCCGGGCCATGTTTTACGATCCTGTGCACAAAACTCGCAGAATTTATAACCCGTAAAAGGCTCGTCACGGATAAGGCAATACAACTGCTCGCCAGAATATCCGGATGGCTTTTGGCCTTTTACCTGATCTTAAAAATATGTGACACCCTGGGCTGGATATATGGTGTTATACCAAAGGCGGGCATGAGTTTCACAAATTTCAGCGGAGGCAGCATACACGGAGCACTGCTTCTTGCCGTTGAGATCTTTGTGTTCGGTTTAATCCCCGCCATTATACTTTTAAGCCCCGTGGCAAGGAAAAGCAGCGTATTACTGATTATCGCGTGTCTATTGAACTGTGCGGGAATTGTCCTTAACCGGTTAATTGTTGTTATCCTGTCCCAGGCAATACCTGTGATGCCATTTGACAGATTCTGGAGCTACTTTCCCAGTTGGCAGGAGTGGGGAATCGCCATGGCCTTTATTGGCTATGGATTTATTGTTTTTTCGGTATCATACAGATATCTGCCTGTTTTTCCGGGAGAAAAGAAATGACACCCCTTTCATTTGAATGGCAATGGAGCATAGAGTATCTTATTTTCATGGGGCTGCTCTATATTACCCTGGCGATTATTGCGGCAGGTCTGATATACACATCTGTAAAGACCCGGATTGATCTAAAAAATAACATTAAAGAAAAACAGAAGCCTGCCGTCGATCATGAAGACAAAGATTCGGATTGATCCAAAATTATCTTTGTCTGCAAATCACAGTATCCTTCAGCCAGTTATTATCATCACTTTCCGGGTAATCAAGATTGAAGTGAAGCCCCCTGCTCTCTTTTCTCAACGTGGCGCAGCTGATAATCAATTCGCCCACAAGCGCCAGATTGCGGAGTTCAAGAAGATCCCTGGTAACATTAAAATCCCAGTAATATTCCTTAATTTCGGCCTGAATATTCTCTATCCTCGCCTTTGCCCTTGCCAGTCTCTTGTTTGTCCTGACTATTCCCACATAGTTCCACATAAGACGCCTTATCTCGTCCCAGTTATGGCTGACCACCACCATTTCCTCACTGTCGGTGGCGGTCCCCGCGTCCCAGGCAGGGGCCTTTGAAAGAATGGCCTTTCTGTTGTTTTTTAAATCGTGGGCTGATCTTTCGGCGGCCTTTCTGGCAAAGAC
>CAZJOB010000676.1:0-958 GCA_964547435.1 uncultured Desulfatiglans sp.
ACAAAAACCTATATTTTTGAATATTGGTTCACATTTCTACCCACATATTCTTATGGGGAGCCAAAAAAATACTTGCCTCTTTTTTTAAATATTTTATCTTTTCCTGCTTGAATGAGAAGAAGCCTTGTGTAATAATCCTTTAAACACATTACTTATTATTAAAGGAACATATGACAGAGGAAAACGAAGAAAAGCCGGTATATCAAAGGGCTGAAAAACCCAAATTTCTAACATCAAAAAGCTTTGAAGATCTCAGTATTCCACCTGAAATACTTTCAGGTTTAAAGGAAAACGGGTTTGAATACTGCACCCCTATTCAGGCACAGGTGCTTCCAATCTCCCTTACAGGACGTGACGTGGCAGGACAGGCCCAGACCGGAACAGGCAAGACAATTGCATTTCTCCTGACTATATTCACCAGGCTGCTTAATGAAAAGAGGGTAGGGAATGCGCCTTCGGCCCTTATTGTGGCGCCCACACGTGAACTGGCGCTGCAGATATATGAAGACGCAAGGCTCATAGGATCTCATACAGGCCTTACCTTTACACAGGTAGTCGGCGGAATCGATTACAAAAAGCAGGCTGATGAACTTAAGAAGGGAACAGACATAGTTATCTGTACTCCAGGACGCGTTATTGACTATATAAGACAGGGAATATTCAATACCGGCAGTATAAAAATCGTTGTCATTGATGAAGCGGACAGATTATTTGATCTGGGCTTTACTAAGGACATGCGCTTCATTCTACGAAAGCTTCCATCTTATGAAAAGCGGCAATCGATGCTTTTTTCCGCCACGTTGTCTCATCGTATACTGGAGCTTACTTATGAGTACATGAATCTACCCGAGTTTATTTCGGTAATACCGGATATTTCAGATGTGGAGCGCATTGAACAGATACTTTTTCATGTGGGATCTGATGAAAAATTACGCCTTCTGTTGGGGCTGCTGCACAG
>CAZJOB010000676.1:1006-1701 GCA_964547435.1 uncultured Desulfatiglans sp.
TTTCCCGCAGAGGGCATAACCGGTGATCTGCCCCAGCAGAAACGCATGAGGCTTATGGAGCGTTTCAAGGGAGGTGAGACCAAGATTCTGGTAGCCACTGATGTGGCCTCCAGGGGCATTCATGTTGAAGATATCAGCCATGTTATTAATTATGACCTACCTCAGGATCCGGAAAACTATACACATAGGATAGGAAGAACGGCCAGGGCAGGGAAGAGCGGAAAGGCAATCTCATTTGCCTGTGAAACCTATGTTTATTATCTTGAGGCCATTGAAAATATGCTGGGTAAGTCTATTCCGGTCGTCTGGCCGGAGGATGACTGGTTTACTGATGATAAAGCCGGGGCAGTTAAATTACGTTTCCGCCAGGAAAAACGAAGACCTGCCCCTAAAAAGAAAAAACCCGGTACAGTTACAGATAAAGAGATTCCCTATGATTTTTATGCTTCAAGAAATATTGGAATGAGCAGTGAACC
The DNA here is from genome assembly GCA_964547435.1 of uncultured Desulfatiglans sp. Lineage (GTDB taxonomy): Bacteria > Desulfobacterota > DSM-4660 > Desulfatiglandales > HGW-15 > CAZJOB01. The sequence goes on from CAZJOB010000676.1 coordinate 1,483, forward strand.
GGGAGGAATTTTCGGGCTGGTTCCTGATAAAAACATAAAAGATGAGGCAGTTCCTGCAAAAAAGAAGAGAAAGAGAAAACCCAGAAAGAAAAAGAGCTCAGACCAGCCTGATGCTGGTGTAGCTGTAGATGCGTCATGAAAAAAAGGCGGACACATAGGTCCGCCCTACAAAGGTAATGATATCATTTTTTCCTGCGTCTGAAGCCCTTCTATACCAGT
>CAZJOB010000677.1:0-1693 GCA_964547435.1 uncultured Desulfatiglans sp.
TGAGTTGATAAGAATTCCCTTTTTGAGGAATGAAGTATATGGGGTTTAGCATTGTATGTCAATCTGAAACTACCCCACCATGTTGTAGTGCTATTAAGCCGATCAAAAATGGCAAATGAGTTAGACATAGATTATGAAGCCAAAAAGCGTAGTGCTTGGTAAAGATACTGAAATTGATGAATTTCAGGCAAACCTGTCCAATAACCCTTTATATAATTTAAAAAAATCAGGAAGAAAAACTTTCAGGATACTCAGGGTCTAAATAAAGCCATTTCTCAGAATCAGGATGTACTTGTGAGGAAGAATAGTCGATACTGCATTCAAATGTTTTTGCCGGTAACACTGTTTTGGGAGGAGGCCTTGCTTTACGCTCCCACAATCCAAGGTGCTTGAGAATCTTCTTTATTACCTCCTTTTCCTCAATCACGCTTATAACCTTCATGATCCCGGAACATTTAGGGCATGTAAGAGGGTCAACTTCATATATCTTCTGGATCAGCCTGGCCCAGTTTTTTCTGTGTTCTTTTGATGATCCTTCCGGTTCCAGGATCGATGGAATCAGTTCGTCCTCTTCTGCCTTTTTCCGTTTGCCGCGAGCCACATTGGAATAATAACCATAATAGCGGACCATCTGCTCGCCCTTATTGGGCACATGAGAACACATGGCTGCAAGCCACTCAAGTGCATCAAAAACCTTTTCAGATTTTCCATCCTTTGCCTGAAATATAACCTTTGACTCTTCCCGGATATAGGTCATCCTTTCCTGTGAAAAAGACGCTCTTACAATATATCGGGCCAGGTTCTCCATGGCCTTTTCATCTCCGGGCTGGAATCTTTCGCCATAAAACACATTAAAACCCGAATGCCGCCAGGTGCTGTGCAAATCAATAAGTTCCTGGGTAATCTTTCCTTTAGAAAGAAGAAACTTGAATATCTTGTGCTTAAATATCTCCTCCATGGGTTTTGTATCAAATCGGGGAGAAACACGAAAGGTGCCTTCTCCATAAAAACAGCCGTCCGAGCAGAGAATATGCAGATGAGGATTAAATCCTAAAAAATCACCAAAAGACTGGATGGCCACAACCGCACCCGGAACGGCTCCATCCTCAGTGAATGCCTCCTGAAAGAGTACCTTCAGGGTTTCCCATCCGCACCGGCTCAGACCGGATAACAACTTCCTGTCATACAAAAAATATTTGCGCAGGATCTTTGGTATGCTGAAAACAAAATGGCGGTGGGGCACAGCCTTAAGCACTTCTTCACATAGCCATTCACCGAACTCAACCACTCGTTTCTGGTGGCAGGACGGGCAGAAATGCCTTCTCTTGCATGAAAATGCAAGAAGATACTCATGACCGCAGTCACCGCATTTTACGCGAGCGAAGCCATTTTTCAGGATTCCGCAGTCAAGATATCGGTAGATGACATTTTTCACATACGGTCGCAAAAAGCCATACTGCTTGGGAAATCGGTCATCATAAACCTGTTCAAATGACTCCAGATGATCCTCAACACATTGATAATACTGGGAAGTCTCAGGATTTCGCTGCCTGTAAACCGGAGAAATATCGGGCATGGCCGGGCCTCTTTTTTCGGGATATTTGTGAGACCCGGAAAATAATACTGTAAGTTTGACTGAAAGTAAAGGCCGCCTATTATTTACAGCTATTTATCATCAATAATACACCTGATT
>CAZJOB010000678.1:0-1685 GCA_964547435.1 uncultured Desulfatiglans sp.
CCGAATCCTTCAGCATCTGCTGGATCTCATAAAAACAGTCTGTAGCTTTTTAGACTGAAGACTGTTAGCGTTTTCGCATTGCTCTTAGCAGTGCTGATAATACCTTTTCTGTTTCCATTATTTTTGTCCCGCAGCTATCTTCCTTACAACAATTTTCGAGATATCCTAGCCTTTCTGATAACCCGAACTAATAATAAAGCTCTCTTAAAGAACCAAATGCAATTTCAAGAAACCGCAAATATTCACTTTGACTCTCTCTTGCACATCCCTCAACAATATTGGAGGGCACTGAAACAGCCGCTCTTCTCATTTGCGATGTAAGTCCAAGCAGTTCCTCCCTGGGAAATAGCCTTGTTATCCTGTAGATGTTTAATACCAATTCATCTGCCAGGTTAAAAGCCCTTAATTTCCTATGATCACGCACTTGTTTCCTCCTTTTTTAAATTAGGCTGCAACCGTCGCCAATGGCTATGGCGGGCCAGGGAAGGCTGTTAGTTTTATTTTGATTTTGCTAACAGCCCTCAGTCTAACAAGCTTTAGCCTGTTTTTTAGCCACCAGCACATACCTGCACGTCACACCGAGTATCTTTTTTTTCTGCATTGCAGATACAACACCGGCGTTGAAACGCTCCGATGACATGGGGGCCTGTACCATATGGGTTATCTTCCAACCTCCTTTTCCAAGGGCATTCAGATAATCATCTATCAAAATGGAATTTTCCCATGTCTCTTCCCTTGCCGGTCTGCCCTGAAAGTCTCTCCAGTCAGCATTGATAAGCGCTATTATGGTTTCCTTTTTGCTGTTTTCACGAGCAAGAGTGAAAAACCTTTCAATGAAGCGGAGGTACTCTTGTTTTGAAAGGCCCGCTATACTGTCTTTGTGATATCCATCCACTTTTTTGCTGAAATAGGGTGGATCAAACAGGATTAAATCGGGTTTTGTTTTCGTGTCCAGCGGCCATTTCATATTATCGGGGTCCCAGAACCACTTTTCTATCTCGGGCCGGGCAGCGGGATCAACATCCATGTCAAAACTCACGCAGCGGCGGTTCATTACAAGGCATGTGTCAGGCACAACCCCTCCGCCTGCCATGGGGTCCATTACCAGTTCACCCTGCTCAGTATCACCGGGCTGTTCAAGCTGCAACTTTCTGACTGCCTTTTTCGTAATGCCTTTTATCTCGTTTGCGCTTAATTCACCTATTTGGGTATCGGAACTATCCTCTCCTTTTCCGGTAATCCTTTTAAATTCATCAGGAGATACCCGGTTAAGCCCTTCCAGGGCTTTCACCTGTGACCGGTTGAGATTGTGATCTATTGCGGCAATCCGGACCTCCTCTGAGGTGTCCATCAGAATTTGAAGGTCATTTTCGTAAAATGATCGCCATTTCAATGACTTGGGTAGATTTTTAAAAATATTTTCTACCTGTTCCATAAATTTATGGAACAGTAGTTTTGATCCATTTGATACCTTTGAGCCCCGGTCTCTGCTGCTCCTGACTGAATCCAGTTTCGCAAGCAGATTCTTTACCCGCTGAATAGCAGACTCACCCATACTGGCATACATTTCATCACCGCAAAGTTCGGAGTCAACCAGATCGACAATAGCCTCTATTGTTTCTATAACTGACAGGTTTTCCGCAGCGCACATTCGCCTTGCCTCAAGGTCACCTGCCTCTATCACC
>CAZJOB010000679.1:0-1683 GCA_964547435.1 uncultured Desulfatiglans sp.
GTCAACCGGAAATGCAACTATCAATCTGTTTTACAACAACACGCCATATCCGGAATTTTTTGCCTGGCAGAACCGGGATTTTGTCATCCCGCCCATGCTTATTCTGCATCGTTTTTTTGAATTTTACGAAAACGGCCCTCTCTATTTAAAAGATATATGGGTCGACTCCTCAAGCGGAGAACTCCTGTTAAACGGGGAGCCCCTGGGCACCAACAATCAGATCTCGCTCACTGATTTGAACAACCTGATTTTTCGTCCCCTAACAGATTATACAGGGCCGACGGCTATCCATCTCTATGGTTCTGAAGACGAAGAAACCTGGTCCGGTCAGATTCACATCGGAGGGTTTGTATCAGATCTGGTGGGAAACCCGGAACTCGCCAAAGCAATATGGATTCTTCAGGTTATGGCCGGACTAAATGTATCCCCTCCGGAACAATTGGCCTCAGAATATATCAGCGGCAGTGAAAAAATCGATATTGCCGAGGCAATCAGACTATTGCAGGAAACGGCTGACCTGAAATAATGATCAATGTGAAAGCCTTCCTGGAGTAATCTGCAGCGGGCATGATGCTGCCGGGATTATAGAATCAATGGGATTTACCTATACCGGGTCAGGGCCCGAGGTGCTTCAACTGGCTGAGAACAAGGTCGCTGTAAAGCATGTTCTTGAATCGATGAAGATCCCCACTCCCGCCTGGCGAGTATATGAAACATCATCTGCCGATGACTGGAATCTATTCCCCGCGATCGTCAAGGCCGCTCTGGAACATTGCAGCACCAGCCTTAATCCGGAATCAATCGTAACCAATAAAAAAGAACTGACATCAAGAATAGAATATGTCCTCAATTATTACAATCAGCCGGCAATGGTCGAAGATTTTATAGACGGCAGAGAATTTCATGTGCCATTATGCGGAAACGGGACAGTAAAAATGCTGCCCGTTGTAGAGATGGATTTCTCCGCATTTAACGACATACATGACCGCCTCTGCACCTATGACTCCAAATTTGATCCTTTATCCGCACACTATAATAAAATCGAAAGCCTTATTCCCGCGCCTTTAAAAGATGCAGACCTCTCAAGACTGGAAAAAATAAGCCTTAACGCCTATCATGCTATCGGGTGCAGGGATTACGCGAGGCTGGATATACGCGAGCGTGAAGGGATATTTTATGTCCTTGACGTCAACCCCAACCCGGATCTTGACATTGACGCAAGCATTGCATGTTCTGCTGAATACAGCGGCATATCATATCCCCAAATGATGAATTATCTTGTAAACCTTGCGGCAGACCGCCACCCCGTGTTTTCAAGCAGTTATGGACTCCCGCACCCGTATCAAGTGCGGGGAAGACTCCAACCGCAGGAATGATTTGTTAGATGTTGTCTATTCTTTTTTTCATTAAATCAGGGCTTCTCTTACCATGAAGCACCACAAGAACTACTATATTTTTCTTCTTCCATACCAAAAGCCAACGACCGTGCTGACATTTTCGCGGTTACTTCTCCCGCGAATATTGTCCAGCTTGATGTTATCCGTTTTTAGATTTTAATTCACCTTCGATGTATCTGTGGACTATACCGGAGATAAGCGTTTGATAGGGTATACCCATTTCCATTGCTTTCTTTTGTATTCCTTTATAATCACAAAAATCTAAAAGTAGTGGGTGTATTTTATC
>CAZJOB010000680.1:0-1681 GCA_964547435.1 uncultured Desulfatiglans sp.
TGTGTCCTTTCGGCAAGCGTGTTTGACCCGATTTTAGGGAGGGTGTAGCATCGATCAAAAAACAAATGGAGGTTGATCGATGTCACATAAAAACATTTCTGTTTTAACATCCCCCCTTGAAGCTGTAAGGTGTCAGTTTGAGCACTGGCGTGAATCGAGGAAGAACCGGAGAGAGCGGATTCCGGAAGAACTCTGGTCAGCAGCAATAGGACTTGTAAACCGATACTCAGTTAACCAGATATCGCTTGCCTTGCGATTAAATTACAATGATGTAAAAAAGCGGATACCGGCCTGTCTTCATGAAACGCTGAATCGGGAAGAAGCTGCTTTTTCAAAGAGGAAACGATTATCATCAGCCGATTTTGTAGAGCTTGATTGGCAGAGCGGTTTTTCTTCATCCCTGTCTGGGTGCAAGACACAGGCAGATGAATGTGTCATAGAGATGGAGGATGCATACGGGTCAAAGATGAGGATGGGTCTCAAAGGCATCGCCAATCATGACCTGCTTGAACTTGGAAAAGCGTTCTGGTCCAAAAGCAAATGATTCAACTGACACCCCATATGAGGATTATTCTGGCGCTCGAACCGGCTGACTTCAGAAAAGGCATAGACGGATTGGCCCGGCTGTGCCGGAGTGTTCTGGTATCTGATCCTTTTTCCGGTTGCCTGTTTGTGTTCATGAACAAAGGGAAAACGGCGATTAAGATGCTGGTTTATGATGGTCAGGGATTCTGGCTGTTTCAGAAACGCCTGTCCAAAGGACACTTTAAATGGCGTCCTGACAAAAAGGATAGGCGCTCGATGTGTCTCTTGGTGCATGAGTTGCAGCTTCTGATCTGGAATGGAGATCCGGAAAATGCAAATATAGCGCCTTTCTGGAAAAAAATTTCTGTATGATGTTTTTTAACTTGCGTTCCAGTTTCCCCTATGCTATGTCTGCTGACCATGGAACTGGGAATCAAATACAGAGGCAGAGTTGCCACCACTGAGGATGTTGACTTCATCAACAGGCTGATAAAGGATAATCCTAATGACAGCCGGCGGGCGCTGTCCGTGAAGCTGTGTGAGGCATGGAACTGGACCCAGCCCAATGGGGCGCTAAGGGATATGGTCTGCCGGGGTTTCATGCTTGAGCTGCATCGCGCTGAGTACATACAACTGCCTGCAAAAAAATGCAATCCTGATAACCCGCTGATGAGTCGCAGGATGCCGGACAGGGTCAGTATCGATAATACCTCTCTTTCCACATCACTGAAACAGGCGCTGCCCCTTGAGTTCTGTCAAGTCAGGAGAAGCGCTCAGGAAAAAACATTTAATTTCCTGATGGACAGGTACCATTACCTGGGATATTGCCAGCCTGTGGGAGAGCATCTTAAATATATTGTCTTTTTAGACAAAAGACCTGTAGCCTGTCTGGCATTCTCATCTGCTCCCCGACATATTGGAGCAAGGGACAGATTTATCGGATGGGATAAACATATCCGCCAAAAGAATATAGGTCTTATGGCATATAATACCCGGTTTCTTATCCTGCCCTGGATAGAGATCAAATATCTTGCTTCCCATATATTAAGCCGAATAGCAAAGATACTGCCTAAAGACTGGATGAGTATTTACCGGCATCCGGTCTATTATCTGGAAACCTTTGTAGACACGGAAAAGGGCTTTAAAGGGACCTGCT
>CAZJOB010000681.1:0-1666 GCA_964547435.1 uncultured Desulfatiglans sp.
GGTAAAAAAATGGCGTAAATGGGGACAACTCATGAAATAATGACTTTAGATTAAGTTCAGATTTGTTGTTTCTTCCCCATGCCCATACAATCAAGAATAGACACTACTCCGGGCGCCCTTCATCATCTTAATCCTTTGATCTCAACGGATACTCGGTGTAACAAGCTACAGCCTTGCCGGAAAACTGAACCTAACCCAATCCGGAGTAAGCAGATCGGTTACGGGGTAAGGCGGTAGCGGAAGAGATGAATCTTAAGGTTGAAAAGCAATGAAGTCATTTTTTCATGGACGTTCTTATTATTATTTATTAATAACCTTATCAGGAGGAAGTCATGAAGAAAACAGCACCATATTTTATTATATCATTAAGTATCCTGGCCCTTCTATGTTCGGGCTGTTCAGGCGGTTCAGGCGGTACAAACGATTCAGGCGGCTCAGCCGATGACACAGATAATAAACCAACGATTACCGCAACTACCGTGGCAAACCCAAATAACGTGCTTTCCGTTTATGTGAATTGGACGACGGAATCTCCTATGGACTCCGAGGTTCAGTTCGGTGTAAACGGCTATCAATTCAGGATTCATGACGATACGAAGGTGACGAATCATCGCGTACTGGTAATCGGCATGCATGCTTCAACAACCTATCGTATCAAGGCAATATCTTCGGGCAACAACAGCACGCTGCAGGATGAAACAACATGGAAGACCGGAGCCCTTCCCGCAGGCATCCCGAAGGGGATTATGCTGACAAACGACACCTCTCTGTCACAGCCCGGCTGGACCCTGATGAACGTTCAGGTGGGAGACGGTTCATTTGCTTTTTCAAAATACCCGGCACGGGTGGTCATGTATGACCATGATGGAATCCCGGTATGGTATTATATCCATGGCCCTGACAACGACAGGGGCGGGGCACTCTCCACAGAACTGCTCGTCGACAGCAACACCATATTGATAGGGCCTACAGGAGTGCCGCCATATGATGTACCACCACGCGAGGTGGACCTGTCCGGCAAAATTATCTGGGAAGGTCCTACAAATGTATCCGAAGATGAGCAACTCAGTCACCATGTAAGCAAATTATCCAATGGTAATTACCTCCTGCTGCGCTGGATGAAGACCGAGGATGAACCCACGGATGCACGACTGGAGGAAGTGAATGCCGGCAATCAGGTCCTGTGGTCCTGGAACCTCTACGATTTCTATGCTCCCCCTGAGGGTGAGTCCGGCGACTGGTGTCATGCCAATTCTGCGACTCTCGATATTGTAAATGATGAAGTTTATCTCAGTTGTCGATGGCTCGGATTGTTCAAGACCACATATAACAGTCCTGAACTGCTGTACCATATGCCGGCACTCTACCACGCTGCCGGAGAGGGAGATATAACATTCAACCCCCCGGAATCCCGGTTTATGGATATTCACGATCCTGAAATTCATAACGATGGAACAATTATGTTTTTTGATAACGGCGGATGGGATTTTGAACAGGGACCGGGGGAATATCACTCCCGAATACTGGAGTTCGTGATTGACGAACAAACAAAGGAGGCCGAGCTGGTGTGGGAATTCCCGGGTGATTTTGATGTGGATCCCTGGTTCACGAATGAGTTCTATTGTCCCTACTGGGGAGATGCCAACCGCCTTGAAAACGGCAATGT
>CAZJOB010000682.1:0-1666 GCA_964547435.1 uncultured Desulfatiglans sp.
TTTTTTTCACCGCTTGAATATATTTCTTTTGCCTCAAAAATACAGGTAAAAAAATTTGAAGTACGTTCAAGATCTTTTACAATAAATGTAATATGACTCAATCCTTCAATCATTGTTTCCTATGGTGTGTTTATCAATTTATGTTATTAACCGGTTTAGAACCAGTTTTAAAAGTTTCTATATATAGACATTTTTTTATGGTGTATTATCATCAACAATCCAGTCTAATAAATCAAGCTCTTTTACCTTTTCATAGGTTTAAAACAAAAATCCAGTAGAAGCGGTAAATCCTGTCAAAAAAAATGATGGGCAGGGAAAAGCGATGGATTCCGGGGTCGGTGCCCCGGAATGACGGGCTTGGGGTGCATCCGCCGTCGTCAAAAGCGTTCAGACTATGGCATGACAAGAGGCGTAAGAGAAAAATAATGAACGTCCAACATCGAACATCCAACGTCCAACTTTGAATTAAAAGACGATAGAATAAGAAGAAAGGCGCATCCGCCGTCGTCAAAAGCGTTCAGACTATGGCGAGACTATGGGGTGCAAGGAGAAAGGTAAAAGGTGTAAATTAAACAAATGAACGTCCAACATCGAACTTCCAACGTCCAACGTCGAATGAAAAACCAATAGAGTAGGGCGCAGGGGAAAAACCGGGCAGGCATGGGAGCCTGCCCCTACAAAAAACAAACGGTCGGGAATAAATCCCGACCCTACTAAAAACAGATGTATTCATGACCGAGGAGGCTGGTCATGAAAGGCGAGTGGATATTGCAATTTCCGAAAAAAGGCATCGGGGCAGGTCCCGAAAAAAGGCGTCGGGACAGGTCCGCTGATTTTTGATTGAAGGCATAAGACATTAAACAATTTAACCGCGAAGATTTTAAACAAAAATCCAGTAGATCCTGTAAATCCTGTCAATAAAATGATAATGGTAAAAAACTATAGAAACCCTTTTGTTTTTGCTGTATATCAGTGTTTACACCCACAAATTCTCATGAGGAGCCTTTATTTTATACTGCCATCATGAATACAAAAAGCGCCATAATTCGATATATACTCTTTGCGTTTATAATTGGAGGTTGTTCAATGGACAGCAATATAGACATCAATGCATCCAAAACTGAGGATGAAATTCAGGAAGGGTATATCCCTGTAACCGGCGGTAACATCAGCTATAAAATAGAGGGAAAGAATAAAAAGGGCATCCCGGTGCTGGTGCTGCATGGCGGGCCGGGGGCCTCACATGATTATCTTGAACCTTTAAAAGAACTTGCCGATGAAAGACCGGTTGTTTTTTATGATCAGCTTGGCTGCGGCAATTCCAACCGGCCTGACGACAAATCTCTCTGGGCCATAGAGCGCTTTGTCGACGAAGTGCACCAGGTGCGCAGCGCCCTTGGATTGGAGAAGGTGCACATTATAGGGCAATCATGGGGAACCTCGGTAGCGGTTGATTACCTTCTCACGAAACACTCAAAAGGGGTGATGAGCCTGGTGCTTTCCGGTCCTCTTCTAAGCACTTCACGATGGATTGAAGACCAGAGGGCCTGGATTGCGGAACTTCCGAAAGAGATACAGGAAATCATTCTCAAATGTGAAGAGGAAGGGGAATTCAGTTCTGCTCAATATCAGGATGCCATGATGGCCTTCTACAAGATCCATGTCT
>CAZJOB010000683.1:0-1666 GCA_964547435.1 uncultured Desulfatiglans sp.
GAAGATTTTCGAATAGAGGGAAAGGTGGTTGGGGTGGTTAGGTATTATAAATGAACGATATACGGTCTACGGTATAAGGTGTACGGGTATGGTGTAAGGTATACGGCGCGGTAAATAACACGAGGAGGTAAAAATATGGGGGATTTTCAGAAGCTTAATGTATGGCAGAGGGCCAAAAATTTAGCCGTTTACATCCATGGAATTCTAAAACAGCCGCCTTTTGCAAAGGATTATTGTCTGAAAGATCAGATGTGGAGAGCGGCGATTTCTATCCCAAGTAATATCGCGGAAGGGGATGACCTTAACACAAATAAACAATCTGTAAATTTTTTTCATACCGCTAAAGGCTCAACAGCGGAACTCCTGACCCAGGTTATTATTGCCCATGAAATAGGCTATCTTGATCAGCCGCGATTTGATCAGATAAAGGAAGAATGCCAGGCTATTTCCAGTATGTTGACAAGACTTATAAATGCAAGGTTAAAAAGCTGAATTGCACATAATTCATGTGTTCTGCCTTTACCGTATACCTTATACCGTAAACCCTATACCAGTTATTTTTAGCTTATATTTAAAAAAACAAAATGTCCCGCAACATCATTCACATACATGTCCCCTCCTTCCCCATTACCCTGGAGAGGATTGGCCATCCCGAATACCGGGACAGGCCGGTTGTCGTGGCGCCTCTCCAGTCGGACCGGGCCCTGATACTGGCGGTGTCATCAGAGGCCAGAAGTGAAGGAATATTCAAGGGGATGGCTATTGGAAACGCCAGACGATTCTGCCCTGAACTGACCGTGCTGCCCCCCAATCCGGCGCTTGTTGAAAAGGGCTCCATGCTTCTTGCAAGGGCCGCAGCGGAATACACACCTGTATGGGAGCCTTCGAGGCCGGGTCATATATATATGGATCTCACCGGAACGTCCCGATTGTGGGGCAGGGCAAAGGATGCGGCCCTTCGAATCAGCCGCGAGATAAAAAACCGGCTCTCCCTTTCAGGCGCCGTGGGAGTGGCCGGCAACAAGATGGTATCCAGTATTGCCTCAAGGCTGATGCCCGCAGAGGGTGTCATGGATGTTGATCACGGCAGGGAGGCGGGCTTTATGGCGCCCCTCAGGGTGGACTATCTGCCGGGGATAGGGCATGTGCGTAAAAGGATTCTGTTAGAGGAACTGAATATCAGCCTGGTCAGGGAGATAGCAATAATGGATGCGGGAAACCTGAAACTGATATTCGGACGCGAGGCATGGATAATACACCAGAGGGCAACAGGCATAGATCCGACGCCTGTTCATCCTCCGGTATCCAGGCCTGAGGCGGCAGAGTCCATAACCCTTGACAGGGATATAAATGATGATGAAAAGCTGCTCGGAGTTCTTTTCAGGCTTGTGGACAAGTGCTCTCAGGACCTCAGAAAAAGGGATCTGGTACCCCGCAGGGTGGAGCTTACCGTAAGGTATTCGGACAGGATGGAGAATAAAAGGTCTATTCGCCTTCCGGACTCGAGTTCATGTGAGTCTGATCTCTTTGCCCCTGTGGAGGAACTTTTTTACAAGGTATGCGACAGAAGGTGCGGGGTGAGGTTTATGAGGGTGAGGTTTACGGATCTCGCTGCCCCGTGTCAGCAACTCTCACTCTTTTCCAACGCCGGTCCGTGTGCTGTTAA
>CAZJOB010000684.1:0-1655 GCA_964547435.1 uncultured Desulfatiglans sp.
GACCATGACGAGGCGCTAAAGGCGTTTGGGGAAAAGAGGGCGCCGAAGTTTACGGGGAGGTAATAGGGGCGCAGGGCGCAAGGCGCAAGGCGCAGGGCGCAGGGAAAAATAATAAAATACTTGTAGGATCGTTGGTCATTATATAGAGAGGTTGTTATATCAATATTTACTTTCATATAACTTGAAAGTGGCGCAGGGCGCAAGGCGCAAGGCGCAGGGAAAAAGAGACAACAGTGAAAAGCCCTTACGCCGTGCGCCATGCGCCCTGAGCCGGATAGCATAGGAAAGAAAATGATTAATAATACTGAAAAATTAAACAAAATAAATCCTGACCAAAAGCTCCCACACCCTCCTGCTGCCCTGTCTGGTCTTAAGGTCCTTGATCTGAGCCGTTACGCCCCGGGGCCCTATTGCACCATGATCCTGGGCGACATGGGCGCTGATATTATCAGAATTGAAGAGGCTGGCAGACCGGGCGGAAGACGCGCTGAAAAGGGTGGGGTGAGTAAGGCCCCGGAGGTCAGGGAATATCCGCCGCCTGATTCGCCATTTGATCCATCGAACAGGAATAAGAGAAGCATAGGTCTGAACCTGAAGAGTGAAAAGGGCAGGGAGATTTTTCTGAAACTCGCCGAAAACGCGGACATTGTTGTTGAGGGGTTCAGGCCCGGAGTAATGAAAAGGCTGGGCATAGACTATCACACTGTCAGGGAGATAAACAAGAGGATCATCTATTGCGCCATAACAGGTTACGGCCAGGAAGGACCCTACCGGGACCTGCCGGGTCATGATATTAATTATATATCCCAGGGCGGTGTCTTTGGTATAATGACGAAGCCGGTTCTTCCCGGGAACCTTATCGGCGACATAGCGGGAGGAGGAATGCAGGCGGTTATAGGAATACTAGCCGCTGTAATCGCCAGGGAAAAGACAGGCGAAGGGCAGTTCGTGGATATCTCCATAACCGATGGAATTGTTGCTCAGCTTGCCCCCTATTTCGGGGCATATGCAATGAACAATCGCATGCCCGATGAACCGGACAGAGTAAGCACCGGGACAATGCCTTTTTATAATATATATGATACAAAGGATGGCAAGAAGATCAGCATAGGCTGTTCCGAACCCTGGTTTTTTGTGAATCTGTGCAGGGCGATTGATTGTGAGGAACTGATACCATATCACGGGGATACTGAAAAGGCCGGCGAGGTCTTCAGCGCCTTAAAAAAGAAGTTTCTTGAGAAATCAAGGGATGAATGGTTTGATATACTTGCCAAGTCGGATGTAGCGGTGAGCAGGGTCCTGGATCTTCAGGAACTGGAGCATGACCCGCAGATAAGGCACAGGAACATGATAGTTGAACTGGGTCATTCTGAAAAGGGAAAAATAAGGCAGGTGGGAATTGCAGTAAAACTGTCGGGCACGCCGGGAAGCATAAGAAAATTCGCCCCTGTGCGCGGAGAGGATACGATAACTATTCTCAAGGATCTGGATTACAGTGAAGATGAGATAAAGACCATGGAAGTAAATGATGAGGTTTTTGAATCTCCAGCTTCAGTAGTATTTGATGAAGCCGAAAACCGAGTTCATACCATCAAAGCAGTAATGGTTGCCACTTTAGGAAGCTAAATTTATTCTTGTGATAATAAGAATCCCGG
>CAZJOB010000685.1:0-1647 GCA_964547435.1 uncultured Desulfatiglans sp.
TAAGATTATCGAGGGTGCTTCCATGACTCTCATAAACGCTCCGAATCCCGAGCTGGATAAAGAGCTTGACAGGATAATCACTATTATCGGCAATGGGCAGGAGGAGGATGGATATCTTACTACATGGCGCACTATAAATCCCAAAAAACCGCCAGCGACATGGGTTAACGTTGTAGAAGGCAAACGATGGGAATCACTCAATGCAAGCCATGAGTTATACAACGCCGGCCATCTTTACGAGGCTGCATATGCCCATTACAGAGTAACCGGAAAAACGAATTTTCTGGATATCGCATATAAAAACGCGGACCTGATCGTAAAGACCTTTGGTGACAGCAAAGGCCAGATAGCCGCTGTTCCGGGGCACCAGATTATAGAAACAGGGCTTATCAAGCTCTATACTGTATCGGGAAAAGAAGAATATTTAAAAATGGCCAGATATTTTCTGGACAATCGCGGAAGACCCGATCATCACAAACTAAACGACAGTTATCTGTCTGCTGCCTACTCCCAGGACCACCTGCCTGTAATCGAGCAGGACGAAGTGCTGGGACATGCGGTAAGGGCCATGTACATGTACGCTGCCATGACAGATATCGCAGTGTTCATGAAGGAGGCTGACTATGAAAATGCCGTGGATAAGTTATGGCAGAATATGGTCGAAAAAAAGATATACCTTACCGGCGGCTTGGGAGCGAGACATGAAGGTGAATCATTTGGAGAAAACTACGAACTGCCCAACCTCACTGCATACAATGAAACCTGTGCTGCAATAGGAAGCGTTTACTGGAACCATCGTCTGCACTGTAAAACCGGGATGGTTAAATACCTGGATGTTCTGGAAAGAACCCTTTATAACGGTCTCCTTTCAGGATTGTCCCTTGATGGCACACATTTCTTCTACCCCAACCCTCTTGAGTCAGATGGTAAATACACCTTTAACCAGGGGGCGCTTACCAGGAAAGAATGGTTCGACTGCTCCTGTTGTCCGACAAACCTGATCCGTTTTCTGCCTTACCTTCCCGCACTTATATATTCCAGATCAGGGGATACGCTTTATGTCAACCTTTACGTCGGCAGTAAAGCCAGCGCAGAACTTGAGAACACTCTTCTTAATATTGAGCAGCAAACCGATTACCCATGGAACGGCAGGGTCAAAATTAAAGTGTCTTCTTCAAAGGATGTACCCATAACAGTCAAGTTAAGAATACCTTCATGGGTACGTAATGAGGTCATGCCGGGCAGCCTGTACTCCTACACAGATCAAAAGAACATTACACCAGTTGTCATGATCAATGGCGAAAAAACTGATCCGATGATAAAGGATGGCTACATGGTACTGGGAAAAAACTGGAAGGATGATGTAATAACAGTTGATATTCCCATGGAAGTCCGCAGGGTGTCTTCAGATCCAAAAGTTGTAGGACTTCAGGGAAATACGGCACTCGAATATGGTCCTCTGGTATACGCATTTGAACAGATCGATCAAATCAGTGATCTGGATCAACTGAGCATTGGCTTATCGGATGTATTCGTACCTAAAAAAGAAAATGATTTACTTGAAGGCGTGGTTACTTTGAATAATGTAAATATAAAGGCCGTTCCATACTACGCCTGGAGCAATAGAGGAGTCGGCAAAATGAAAGT
>CAZJOB010000686.1:0-1646 GCA_964547435.1 uncultured Desulfatiglans sp.
AGGCAGTCATGCGTGCAGGAGGTGTGTTGCAGTGACAGGGGATCATACAGGGATAGTAGCGGGCATAGACGTGGGGGCGGCAACCGCCAAAGCAGTCATTCTGGGGGATAGCGGTATTCTGGGTCATGCTGTGCGGCCTGTGGGATATGATGTAAAGTCTGCGGCGAATACAGTGTGCGAAGAGGCGATCAGGAGGGCAGGGCTTTCCTTTTCTGTTGAGGATCTCGATTATGTTGTTTCAACAGGTTACGCCAGAGATTCTATTGAATTCGCAAATAAGACGGCCACGGAGATAATCTGCCATGCAAAAGGCGTGCATTTTATTTTTCCATCAGCCAGGTTTATTATTGATATGGGAGGACAGGACTCAAAGGCCATAGAGACAGGTCCTGAAGGAAATATTATAAATTTTGCCATGAACGACAAGTGCGCGGCCGGAACAGGGAGGTTTCTGGAGGCGATGGCCCATATTCTTCAGGTGGAATCAATGGATGAGATGGGGCCTCTTGCCCTTCAGAGCAGGGAACCCTGTACAATAAGCAGCACCTGCACTGTATTTGCTGAAACAGAGGTGGTTGTGCTTCGCGCCCGGGGAAAGAAGAGGGAAGATCTGATTGCCGGCGTGCACAGGGCCGCGGCGTCAAGGGTGGCTGCCATGGCAGCGAATCTTGAATGTATGCCCGATGCAATATTTACAGGAGGTGTTGCCAGAAACACGGGTGTGAAAAAATATCTGGAAGAGGAATTTAATATGGAATTTCTTGTCCCTCAGGAGCCGCAGATTACAGGAGCCCTCGGAGCGGCCCTGATAGCGCGGGCGCAGGTTGCATGTCAGGTTATAAGCCGGTTATTTTAGATGCTTGTCAATAAACGCTATAATACGTTCATACACCTCCTTTCGCGTTTCTTCGTCATGAACACCGTGGCCTTCGCCACCTAATGCCATCCATTCAAATACCTTGTTGCTCTTTTCAAGGGCTTTCTTCATCTTGGTTGCCTGTTCAAAATCAGCACGCCAGTCCTCTTTACCGTGAATCAAAAACACCGGGACCTTTATCCTGTCTGCAGAATACACCGGCGACCATGCTCGAAGGATATCTTTATCAGTGCCGTGGACTGTTTTCAGGTATGATTTACCAATTTTTGAGAGCGGGATATCCCCTGTTTCACCCATCAATTCCAGATCGTAAATACCTGCATATCCGATAGCGCAGCGATAAAGCGCTGGCTCGCGTATTACTCCTTCGAGTGCTGAATATGCACCAAAGCTGCTTCCATATATGCATATGCGGTCAGGTATGGCAATTTTCCGGTCAATGGCCCATAGTGTAGCGTCGGTAATATCATCCTGGATCTTTCCTCCCCACTCTTTATATCCTTTACGTTCGAATTCATCTCCTAACCCGCCGCTTCCACGGTAATTGACCTGTAATACCGCGTAGCCGCGATTGGCAAACAACTGCGCTTCAGAGTCGAATTCCCAGTAATCCCGCGAACCGTGAGGCCCGCCATGAGGGATTACTACCATAGGATACGGCCCGACACCTGCGGGACATGTGATATAGCCATGCAAGTCCAGACCGTCGCGTGCGTTAAATGCAAATGGCTGTTTTGGACGCATCTCATCCCGGTTTATCCATTTTCTG
>CAZJOB010000687.1:0-1640 GCA_964547435.1 uncultured Desulfatiglans sp.
TTCCTCTCTATGTCTGCCCGTAGAGATTTTTTATCAACTTTTTCTGCACCTGTATAAGGCATGCTATCGATAAATTCAATACGTTCCGGAAGCTGAAGCACAGAGGCCTTTTGCCCTTTAAGAAAGGAAATGATATCGTCAAAAGTCAATTTAACTTCCTTTTTTGGTTCGATATAGGCGCATACCTTTTCGCCCATAAACGGATCGGGCATTGGGATGACAGCAACTGCCGCAACACCCGGATGACAGACAATAAGTCTCTCGATCTCAGTAGCACTGATACTCTCCCCACCCCGGTTTACCATTTCCTTGATCCGGCCGGTAAGCTTTATATAACCATTTCCATCTATCATGGCTACATCTCCGGTTTTGAAGAAACCGTCCTTAGTGAACACATTTTTATTTTCTTCAGGATTATTGTAGTAGCCGGTAAATACACCAGGGCCTTTAAGCACTAATTCACCGGCCGAACCTGTGGGAAGGGCTTTACCATTCTGATCAATAACTTTGTAAGTATCATAAGGACACGTAGGCCTGCCTACGGTGTGACAGATTGTAT
Source organism: uncultured Desulfatiglans sp. (assembly GCA_964547435.1). Lineage (GTDB taxonomy): Bacteria > Desulfobacterota > DSM-4660 > Desulfatiglandales > HGW-15 > CAZJOB01. The sequence continues at coordinate 560 of CAZJOB010000687.1, forward strand.
CTAAGTCATCGGTAACGCGAGTGATGGTTGTCATCCCTTCTGTTGCCCCATATCCGTTATGAAATTTCATTTTCAACTTTTCCATTACATTCTTAATGAGTTCCGGATGGCTGGCTCCGCCTCCGCAGTGCATCTTTCTTAAAGAGCTCAAATCATATTTACCAAGATCCTCATATTGAAGCATTCTCTGTGCAAGAGTGGGCACCCAAACTAATGAAGTAACTTTTTCTTTTTGAATAATCTCACATATATCTTTATCATCAGTGGAATCCAGAAATATAACTTTCCCCATCATTATAATACTGCCCATAAATCCCTTGGAAAAAGTCAGGTCATGACCAATGGGGCCGACAAGCAGATTGACATCCAGATTGCTTTGATCCCATGATTTTGAACAATATTCTATTCCGGTAATGAGACTGTTATGCGTGCGCGGGACAATCTTAGGCGCTCCGGTCGTACCGCCGGTAGGTCCCATATGCGCCACCTGCATGGGATCCGGCCGCCTTTTTGCCAGCCGCGCAAGATTAGTATCATTTAGATCAGCATCCGCGATAAGCCTTTCCATGCTTGAAAAGCGTTTCTGATCTTTCTCTCCACGGACAGTAATTATGTTTTTAAGTTCAGGATGTTCATTTATAACATCATAAATAATTGGAAGATATTCTGTTTTTTTATATTTAAAGGCGACAATCCAGGATTTGGCCTGAGTAAGTTTAAGAAGATGATTGATTTCAAATTGACGATACCGATCGATCAGTATCACCGGAATGGCCCCGATCTTTTGAAGGGCAAAATATGCATAAACAAATTCATTCCAGTTCTGAAGCTGAATCAATACCCGGTCCAGGGGCTGAATGCCTAAATCCATCAGACCAATTGCCAGTTTATTTATTTTTTCCCTTGCTTCCCCATATGTAAGCCGGCTTATCATATCAACAAAAGCCTCTTTTGCAGGGTGAATGTCGGCTGCCCTGTCAAGGACATCTCCGAAAGTCAACCCTGACCACCATCGAAACTTGTTATATTGTTCAGCATCCTTTTTTTTATAAGGCGTAAAACCTTTCAGATACTTAGCCAT
>CAZJOB010000688.1:0-1634 GCA_964547435.1 uncultured Desulfatiglans sp.
ATGTATAAAAAACTCCAGATCTAGGTCTTCAAGCTTTTCGGTAATAAAGGCACGCGCGTCCTGTATGGCCTGGTTGTAGACTGCGGGACCCAGTGCCCTGATAAAAAAATCAAGTATCTGTTCGGAACGGAATTCGCTGATGTTTTCGTCAAATTCATCATAATAGAATGCATTGAAGGATTTGAGAATATCCTGTCTACGTTCATCAGAGAGTTTTATTCGGGCCGGATTGTCTTTTGATGAAGGTGTCATTTTTTTAATTTTCCTCTCTACAGATTTTTTTGGCTATATCCGAATTTATCAAAAGGCATAACTCGTTAATTTCACAGTAATATTGTATTACATACAAATTTCATATTTATGGATTTTCAATCAAATCCGTGCAAGATTTTTATGGGATTCCAGCATTCACAATGATTGAGTTATCTACCATTGTCATTCTGAGCGAAGCGAAGAATCTCTCATGATCCTGCTATTCTGAATGGCGTGATCTGGCATGTGACTGGTCATAAAATAGAGACCCTTCGCTTCGCTCAGGGTGACATGTATCGGGCACAGATGCAGATACTTGCTTGGCAAATCTCTCTATTAAAACAGGTCATTAATCCTTTGAGAAATTCGGATTGACCCGAGACCTTTGCATAACCTGACAAAAAGTGTCATATCGTCATACCGGCGAATAGAGCCTGCCCCGGCATGACTGAAGCCGGGGGTATCCAGTGATTTCAAATAGTTACTGGATTCCGGATCCGGTCTTCGCCAAGGCTACGCCCCGGCAGGCAGGTCCGGAATGACGGTAAAAAGACTTTTTCAAAGGTCTCGACCCATTTTATTGAATTTATTTTTTAATTGCATGTTTTTTTACTCCCAAATTAATATCTTACCGAATTCATCATAGCTGCTCAGATTATAGGCGGCCCTTTCATGTATCCCCTTTTTTTCATTGAAATAGCATGGGATTATTCCGGAATTTACGGCAGCCATGACATCCAGGTCCCTGTCGCCGATCCCCAGTGTTTCATTCCTGTTCAGCCTGTATTTGTCTATCAGGTAGTTGAAACTCTGGGGAGACGGCTTGGGCTCATAACCGTGTTCCATGACTATTATCTCCCGGAACGTATCTGTCATATTATAGAACTCAAGGAGCTCATGCGTGGATTTCCTGTCCCTGTGAGTAACAAGCAGATTCATCCCCATTTGATTAATGTGTTCAATAACCTCTTCAACCTTTGGGAACATGCCGGGCATCTTCTTGTTTTTTATAAAATAGAAATCCACAACCTCTTCAAAGAGCGAGTTGCCATCAATCCCTTTTTCCCTGCCCACTGTCTCGGCGCAGTGGCTGAGTTCCACCTTGGCAAGTCTTTCAATATAGGCATCATCAAGAAATATTCCATGATTATTCCTTAAAATATTCTGAAACGCCTCAACAATATCAGGGTAGGTGTCGAACAGGGTGCCGTCAAAGTCCCAGATGATATTTTTAATCATTATTTCACTTCAATCTTTTTCAGGCGTTATTGCGAGATAAACTGCTGATTGAAAAACCGATTCATCCATTTTTATCCTTTTCCTTATCTTTCCATCTTAAAGCCGACTAATGAGATCCGGAGGTAAATTGCATCCTGCTCCGG
>CAZJOB010000689.1:0-1619 GCA_964547435.1 uncultured Desulfatiglans sp.
TGATGGGCTGGAAGTGGCACAATACGGGAGCTAAAAGGTTTTCAGACGGCAAAATGCACGGGGCGAGTTTTCGTTATCAGCAGTGTCCCAGACATTCAGGTATGGTATTTAATCCCAAGCTGGAACTTCGAAACGGGGTTGTTCACATGGATACAAAAGGTCCTGTTGTGGGCAATTACATCTGGGAAGCGAACATGATGGTAGTGGCGGAAGAACTGGGCCTCGAATACAGCGATATAAAATCAAAGCTTGATCATCATGAGATATACAGGCCCTGGGGAGGAGGAAGCGACGGCACCACTGCTTCCGCCTGGGCCCTGAAAGAGTGCGCGAATATATTGAAGAAGAAGATACTTGAAGCGGCAGTCGAGGAGGCGAACAATCCTCCGGCCTCAGGCGGATTTGGAATGTTCGGACAGAAACAGGCGCCGCCCAATCCCTTTAAGGGCATGAAACCTGAAGATCTGGACATGAAGGACGGCAAGGTGGTTGTTAAAAAAACCGGAAATGGCCTTCCCCTTGCGCAGGCAGTCCGTGCCAATATCTTTGCCGCCTACTCAGGCAGGCCGCCTCTCTCGCTCTGGAATCAGAGGGGAAAGGCCCTTGACACAATGAACGTTGCCATGTGCGAGGTCGCAGTGGATACTGAAACCGGAGAAGTGGAGATCATCCGGTTTGGAGTGGTGGCGGACCCGGGCAAGGTTATGCGTCTGACATCGCTTGAGGGTCAGATTCAGCAGGTGATGTTTTTCAGCGAAGGATGCCAGTTGTTTGAAGATTTCATCTATGATGATCGAACCGGTTTGAAGCTGAGCACCAATGTGTTTGAATATAAGAAACCCACTATTCTTGATCACGCTCCGGTTGAAATGAAGTTTCTCGAAACAAGGGCAGGCAATGCCGCGTACGGCGCAAACGGCATAAGCCATTCACTGGCCAACACCCACCTGGTTATTGCTGCGATTCATAATGCGATAGGCAAATGGGTTGATCCTCCGGCAACTCCGGACAAGGTGCTAAAGGCCCTTGGAAAGGCGTAAGAGAATTAAATGTCAAAATACCTGACAAAATGGATGGATTATCGTCTTCCGGACGGGCAGGAATTTTCCGTGGCCGTATGCGGATACAGCGGCAGGATACGCCACCTGTATCTGGGGAGCGACCCGGTCCGCCGAATGCTCGCGACCCATGTCTATGTGGAAGATGGTTACTGCCAGACAGGCGACCACTGCCTTGCGCTGGATTGTCCCCTGAACCGGGCGGAGCAGGAGCACCTGCTTCACATGCTGGATATGAATGAGGATGAGGTTATGGATCCTGATGCCGCGGGTAAGTGGGGAACGGAAAGCACCCTTAACGGTTTCCTGCTGTTTGCCCGCCGAATGACCGAATCCCTGCCGGATGAGCTGAAAAAACCGCAGGATCCGGTGGAGGAATGAGGGAGGGCGCAGGGCGCAAGGCTAAAGACTAAAGGCTAAAGGTGCAAGGCGCAGGGAAAAGAATATGGGCGAAAGAAATTATTGGGATGCCTGCGATGATATGAACGGGCAACCACAGGGGGTTGCCCCATAAGCGCTAACTTATTTTATTGACAATAAGCCCATGATATCATATAGTTT
>CAZJOB010000690.1:0-1618 GCA_964547435.1 uncultured Desulfatiglans sp.
CGGCGCAGAGAGCAGCATAGTCGCCAGTTCGGATTCAGAAGGCGCCTCCACCGGCTCAACCCCTCTTTCAGCGGACTCGGGAATTCGGCAGAGTCGGTTCAGATAGCCACAGGCAAAATCCCGCCAAAAGGAAAACGGCGGCGATGGCGCATCCGGTTTTGTGACGGCAAGCGTAAAAAGACCCGCAGCCTGGCAGGACGAAAAGGCGGCCACTACCCGCTTCATCCAGGCATCGGTCGTCGCGCCAATATCATCGTCGCCTTTCTTCTGAAAGTGAAGGCGACCGGAAGGTGTCAGTGTCAGATCATCGTTCATCTTATTTCTAATCCGCCTTTTGTTTTTGTGCAAGCAACCCCATTTCCCTTGTCCAGTCATACTTCATTACAGTGCTTCTTTTGCCTGTGCCTGTCTATACGTAATCCTTGTTGCTTTGCATCTCCGTTTCGTTTGATCCATAAAACTTAGGGTAAACTTATCATCCGGTTTTTGAATAATTTCGGCTTCAATTTCATTGTCTATTATCATTCGGGCCATTGAAACCGGTTTGCTGAATCTGGCCGGACCGGCACTGCCGGGATTCAGGTACAGCACCCCGTCCTTACTGAAGATTTCAGGCTGGTGTGTGTGGCCGAACACCACCGCATCAAAGCCCGCACCTTTTGGATCCAGATCAAGAGAAGAAAAACTGTGGGTAACATAAATGAATTTTCCCCCAAGCTGTATCACTTCATATCCGGGCAGTTTCTGAGCATATGGTTCCCAGTCGATATTTCCCCGGACAGCGTAAGTTGGACACATGGATCTCAAGTGTGCCAGTATCTCAGCGGAACCTATATCACCCGCATGAATAATAGCATCGCTGTTCTTAAGTACATTAATGGCCTCCGGTCTAAGAAGCCCATGTGTATCCGATATAACGCCTATCATATAAAAAGGTGAAACCGGAGAAGTCTCTTTCATGTTATGCCGCTTCACTGGCAACAGGTCTCAGCCCGAGGAACACCTCTTGCCCGGTGTCGTCTTGGAACCTGGCCGGAATTCATTTCATTAGGTAAATTATGACTCATTGCCAGAACCTGAAATATTGAGATAGATAATTCATAATGACAATACATACAACTGTCAACCTGGTAATTTTAGTATAATGCAGATAAACGCATAAAATCACTGCAGACAGGCAATCAAGCCTCCGTCGTAAACCTATCGACTTCGGGTATGCGATGATATTTCTGTTATTATCTGCCTTTTAAGAATGGCAGCCTCACTTTTATCATGGCACTTAAAAGACCACATAAGCTTCCAGATGCCCCTAATCTCTTATGATAATATAAGGTGTACACCGCTTTAGAAATCCGCTTTTACCCCAATTTTGGCTGTTTTACCTAAAATTGTTTCCGATTTTTATGAAAAAAAATAATATATATTTTTCTTGACCTCGGTTATTGTTTTTGCTAGATATTTCGACTTATCTGATTTATACTTTTTGCGTTTTTTAGTTGTTCCCCGATAGCTCAGTCGGTAGAGTCACGCCTAGGGCGTGATTAACCACCAAGCAATCGGATTTTGTTCCCCGATAGCTCAGTCGGTAGAGTCACGCCTAGGGCGTGATTAACCACCA
>CAZJOB010000691.1:0-1605 GCA_964547435.1 uncultured Desulfatiglans sp.
AGAGTAATGAAGTCATTTTTTCATGGACATTCCATTGATACTTGCGATCGGTAAATTATAATGCGTGGCTTTAGAAACATTAAAGGAGGAAGTGGGTGAAAGGAAAACACTTTGGAGTTCTGTTTTTAGTTATGCTGCTTTTTTGTTTCTGCTTTATTAATATTCCAATATCAGCTTTAGATGCTGATGCAAGTCAAACAAGAATGATATATTATTTTGTTGACTCAACGATTCTAGACCAATTACAGATTGAGATTGAGCAATTTATTGCTGACGTGAGTCAGGATACAGATTCAAAGAGCAAGATTTTTATTTCTGAACAAAGTCAACACCCATCTGAAATCATAACCGTCTTGAGGGATGGTTATTATAATGAAGATTTATGGGGAGCATTTTTTATTGGTAACGTTCCTTATGCATATGAACAGGTCTCGGGTTATACTAACCTTTCCGACCATGTTTACAGATCACTTGATTGTCCCTATATTGATTCAAACAATGATGGAATATTTGAAAGCGCCAGCAATTTCAGCATTATTCCTGTCTGTAACCCAAATATCTGGATAAGCAGAATCCATACTTCAAAACAGGGAGACGATGCAATAATCCAAATTAGGACCTATTTTGATAAAAATCATCGATTACGTAATGATCTTTCATATTTCAATAATAAAATGTTCTATTTGAATTCCATCGGTATCGGCGAGGAAGGCAAAACATATGATGATTTTATTGATTATTTTTCAGACATGCTAAACGATCATTCTCTTTATAGTGCTAATGATGTCACTATTTCATATGAGACTACGGCTAATGGACAAAAAAATAGTTTTGTCAGTGCATTTGAGAGTAATTATGAGACTATGAAAATCAATGCTCATGGTGCCTCGACACAATTGTTTTTTACAGGAACTTATGACTACGCATCTTATTATTCTAGCGAAATTGCCCAGGTCTCGTCTAATGTCAAAGTAATTGATCTGGACTCTTGTAAAACAGGTCATTTTGCGGATTCGAATTATTTTGCCGGAGAACTACTTTTTTCTGGTGATACATTGCTGGTTATAGCCAACCCTGAGAACACATTTTACTCTGATTCTGCATTTGACGAAGATCTCAAAGGCAAATATTATGGACTAGGATTGGGTTTCTCATTTGCCGATCTATACACAAGTACATATCCGGGTTCTCCAAGACATTTTTATGGTGATCCGACTATTTTCTTGCGACAAAAGGATTTACAGGGTGCACCTAAGCTGTTGATAAATGGGTCAAGTGTCAATAATAACTCAATCTATGAATTAGATATGGGTGAAGTTTTTGATGAAGGTGTCAATCATTCTAACTTACTCTTTAAAAATCAGGGTGAGTCTGCCCTGAAAATATACGGCAGATGGGTTTCCACTAACCTTTCATATAATGAAATAAACAATCCAATTTCTACAAACGGTTTCATCTTTTCAATCATTGACCCTTCATATACATCATTTGATTTTGAAGTCATTATCCAGCCTGGAGAAACAAAAACTTTCACATTTGAATTCAAACCCCATGCTAATGATGACAATCCCGGTCCAGCACAATATAAGGCAGTTTTTAAGTTTA
>CAZJOB010000692.1:0-1602 GCA_964547435.1 uncultured Desulfatiglans sp.
GGGGCACATACAGTGTCAGCTTTAAACCGGAGAATCCAGATGCATTCTACCTAGCAGTAGTGCCGAATGAATCCAGCCTGCCTGATTCCATCAATGCCTGGACCAATGTGGACCTGATGGAACCCCAGAGCATTGATTACCTGGTAATTGCTCCAGAGGATCTGAAGGAGACTGCACTGGAACTTGCAGACTACAGAAGGACAAAGGGCTTAAAAAGCCTGGTGGTGTCACTGGAAGATATCATGGCCGAATTCAGTAGCGGCATATATGATCCTCAGGCAATAAAGGACTTCCTCTCATACACATACGAAAGCTGGACAAAGGCACCGGATTATGTGGTGCTGGTGGGAAAAGGCACCTATGACTATAAGAATATCTTAAAACAGAACAACAACCTGATTCCGCCCATGCTCATAAATACACCGGATGGCATCTTTGCCTCTGACAACAGCTTTGCGGATTTCACGGGCAATGACAGTATCCCTGAGATGGCCATAGGAAGGCTGCCTGTAACCAGCCAGGCAGAGTTGCAGTCAGTGATAGATAAGATAATTGCCTATGAAAGCGGCGTTTCAGGCGAATGGACAAACAGGGTGCTTATGGTGGCGGATAATCCTGATGAGGGAGGGGATTTCCCAACTGACAGCGATAACGTTGCTTCAGGAATCCCTGAACAATATACAGTAGAAAAAATAAACGTTAGTCCAGGCATCAGTGACAAAATTGTGGATAATATCAATAACGGCGCCTTTATTTTAAACTACGTAGGACACGGAGGCTATAATGTCCTTGCGGATGAGAATATACTGGATCTTAGTGATATTTCCAGTCTTACAAACGTCACAATGCAGCCTGTTATAAGTGCGCTCACGTGTATCACGGGAGATTATTCACATCCCGACCTGCGAAGTCTTGGAGAGCTTCTGCTGGTCCATGATAATGGAGGGGCTATAGGAATCTGGTCCCCCACAGGCAGTTCTATAAATGACAAGGCGGCCATGCTTGGGGAAGAGTATTTTAAGGTGATCTTTGAAGATGGAGAGTATATTTTAGGAGATGCGATTCTAAAGGCGCTCAGGAGATATAACAAAAGGACCTCGGACAGTGGAGTTACAACAGGCATCTACAATCTTCTGGGGGATCCGGCGCTGAGGCTTAAAGGCATGACGCCGGGTATCAATTAATATTGGATTTATTATTCGGAATAACATTGTTAAAAAAAGAGTCGTACATACAGAAAAATGATAATGGTTTATGGTTTACGGTATAAGGTACACGGAAAAAGCCAAAAGAACCTGTAGGGGCAGACCTGTGTGTCTGCCAGGTATGTGCCCATAAGAAACCCCTGGCGGGCCGACACATAGATCGGCCCCTACGGTTAATTTTCCACAATGTGACGTTTCACGGAGATTGTAAAAGAAATTGTTTCATATAGATTACCGAGAAACGGTCTAATTTTGCTTTTTACGATTTTATCAAATGTAAATTTTACTTTATTCAGGAAAATAACCATGTGGAATAAAAAATATAAAAAAAATGATAATGTCATTCAAAGAAAGATAGCCGAAGAGACCTTTCTGGTGCCTGTCCGCGGCACACTGG
>CAZJOB010000693.1:0-1595 GCA_964547435.1 uncultured Desulfatiglans sp.
CCTGATCACAGCGGGCATGGACATCGTATACAGGGAAATATTGTCTTCCTTATTAAAATGGATCTCCGAAAGGTCATTTACGGACCATGCCCCGCTGTTTGACTTTAAGAGCCCAATAATCCTTGCCGCCATATGTAAAGATTTTGTCTGTTCTTCACCTGATATCCCCGTAACAACGGGATAATCTTTACTATCCTTCTCGTCCAGTTCCTTGAACAGATCTCCCCTGCTGTTCATGTAGAACATCCTGTCCAGGGCAACCAGGGCGCACGGCATCTCCTTCTCAACATGCACTATCAGGGTGTGAGGAAATTTCTTCTCCAGGTCAACAGATCTCACCCATGAATGATCCTCCATTCGTGTCTTTATTTTCTTAAGATTGACTGTAAGCAGGCTCCGACCTGTTTCCAGTTCCGATATTTTAATAAGCTCTCTTTCGAGATCCTGCTCCACTCCCGTCACGCTTACATGCTCCAGTTTCAGATATGGAGATGAAATAAGATACTGGTACATATACAGAAAAAGAAAGCTGATGCCGGCGATGGCTGTTAAGAGCAGGCCCGCCTTAACAGTCAGAAAAAATACTGACCGAAGAATCCAGATCCAACCGGACATCTTTTTAGGGTCTCTACTTCTGATTGCCTGTTTGTCAAGCACCGATTTTCTCTTCATTCACCAACCACCTTTACTTCCGGTACAAGCCTTATACCGAATTTCTCATTCACTTTTTTCTGTGCCAGTTCCATCAACGCCAGTATATCCGATGCCGTTGCTCCGCCGGTATTTACTATATAATTGGCATGCTTAGGCGATATCATTGCCCCCCCTGCCTTTTCTCCTTTCAGTCCTGCCTGTTCAATTAGCCTGCCTGCAAAATCTCCTGAAGGATTTCTGAAAACCGATCCGCAACTGGGCAAATCAACAGGCTGGGTCTTTTTTCTTTTTTCAAGATACCCCGCTATTCGTCTCTTTATTTCTTCCCGGCTGTCTTTCTTCAGCTTAAGGGCTGCCCCGTATACAACAGATTCGGGCGGAACGGAGGATTTCCTGTATTCGAAGTCGATCAGCGACTTTTCCAGCACTACATCCTCTCCCCTGCCGGTTACAATCCTTACATCCTCTATACACTCACAGAACTGATGACCATGAGCCCCGGCGTTCATAACAACGGCCCCGCCCACTGTTCCGGGTATCCCTGCCATAAACTCCAGACCTGACAGGCCTTCCCCGGCGCAGAAATGGAGGAGTTCGGCGACCGGAAGCCCCCCTCCGGCATTAATAATTTCTTTTTTCTGAGGACATGCCTCAATCTCCGCCAGCCCTCCTTCGAGTATAATAACCGCCCCTTTGAGACCCTTGTCCTTTACAAGTATATTGCTTCCTTTTCCCACCGCCATAAGAGGAATATCCTCTTTACGAAGATAGGATACCAGTTGAACAAGGGTGCTTTTTTCATCAACAAAACAGATCGCTTCCGCGCTGCCGCCTGCCCTGAATGAGGTGTATTGCCCCATGCTTGCCCCAAACAGGGTTTTGTTACTGGTTATTTTAACCAATTCTGACTTCTGCAATTGGTTCATTATTTGAACCTTTTT
>CAZJOB010000694.1:0-1592 GCA_964547435.1 uncultured Desulfatiglans sp.
GGGGGATTTAACGAAGGTGGTGCCCGCACCATGCAGAATAAAAGCTCGATTGATGAAAAGGCAAAATCCCACCCGACCTCCCTTTAAAAAGGGAGGGGTTGGCTCCTCATTTGCAAAGTGAAACAGAGAAGAGTTAATGAAATCGTAAAAAGTTGTTTTATAACGAGACAAACATGCTGTGAGTCGCAAAGTACCTTTTGACTTCCTTGGAAGTCCCAGAAACGTCATTCCCGCGCAAGCGGGAATCTATAAGTGTCTGAAAAGACTGGATTCCCGCCTGCGCGGGAATGACAGAAAAAGCTAAAATCGGACTTTTACGAGTTCAACAAAGATTGAATCGCTGGCATAAAGGGTTTTTTTGGTAAGATGGCTATGCAGTTTAGGCCCAGGCAAATTGCCAAGTTCTGCTCCCGGTTTACAGGCTTGCGATATTTGCACAAAAGGATTATAGAAGTTAAAGATAATTCGTATATACAAAAAGTATCCAGCCGGAGGGAAAAGTCATGATCGAAAATATCGACAATATTTTGGAAAATTATGAGAAAGACCTCGAAAACGCAAAACAGGGAAAATGCAAAAAGATAAACTGGTGCACTGACTTCAAGGATGCTTTTCAGAAAGCCTACCAGGAAACATACAAGGTAAAACTGGACCAAATCAGAGAGAAACTCATAGAGCGGGGCCATAAGGCCTTTGTTGAAGAAAATACCGACCAGGATATTTTCTATGGGTTCACCTTTTCCTTGATTCCCCGCCACATACTAAGCGGCCCTATTGACAGATTCTTTCCGAGTTCCATCAAGTCATCTATTGCCTTTAAGGCCAATGAACATACTTTAACCGTGGATGTAGAGACAACTATTCGACCGATAATCGATAAATGGGAAAACAGCAAGCTGGATAAATTTCCCAGGGATGAGTTCACTGAGACTCGATTTATGGAACAAATGAAATCATTTTTAGCGAAGGTCTTTAATGAGACCATTATTGTGGATTTTAAAAAGAGATAAGATTGATATTTATGCGCCTGAATGAATCTCAGCGCTTTCTGTCGGATATGCTTTCTATATAATATTTGCCGGATACCCTTTCACGGCTTATTGTGTAAACCCTGCCGTCTTCGGCCATGACCCTGAAAAAATCCTTATCAGGTTCGATCCACATTTCAAGAGTTTCTGTAACTTTGATTTTTTGATCATCCAATGTGAAAGACAATGGTCTTTCATCACCTTTATATCCACTGTACGCATTTACTTTTGTTATCAGGGGAAAACTCATTCGATTTCCTTTTAAATTTGGTGCCTTAATGCAGGGTATAGATTGAAATATGACTGCCACCTTTATAAAAAACATCTTCTGGTTATTAAAGATTAATAAACATCAGACCTCCAGCATAGATCTCTGTTTCGATTGTTGCCGCCAGGTTGCATAATGCATGCATGAATAATGTGCTGAAGAGGGAGCCTGTCTTGAAACGTATATATCCAAACAGGATACCAAGAACAAATATTGTCGATATTTGATAGATATCATACTGGGTATGAAGTGCGGCCCAGATGATTGCGGTCAACACTACTGTTCCAGTCATTCCT
>CAZJOB010000695.1:0-1569 GCA_964547435.1 uncultured Desulfatiglans sp.
GTTTTTCTGAAACTCATAAAGGATCATGATAATACAATTGAAACGGATGCGCGTATCAGGCTGGACCCGAATACGTTCCTTGCGACTCTTTAGCTTTGCATGTAAATTATCTTACAAAAGATGAAAGAAGATAATTAAATGACAGGTGCCGGACAAAAGGCGGAAATATTGAAAGTCATTTTTACCCGCCGTATGTTTGTGGCCCTTGTGATGGGATTTTCTTCAGGTCTTCCTCTCCTGTTGACCCTGGGAGTTCTACAGACATGGATGAAAGAGGAGAACGTTGACCTGACCCTTATAGGCCTGGTAAATCTCGTGCAGATCCCCTATACATGGAAATTCATCTGGGCGCCCATAATGGATCGATACACCCTTCCGTTTCTTGGACGAAGAAGGGGCTGGCTGCTGATATCTCAGATTGCGGTCGCATGTTCAATTATCGGGCTTGGCATGTCAAATCCCGGCAGGAATATGTGGATAGTGGCGGTCGCAGCAATGCTGGTTGCCTTTTTCAGCGCCACTCAGGATATTGTAGTGGATGCCTACAGGAGAGAAGACATTCCCGATAAGGAACTCGGGCTGGGGTCATCCTTTTATATTTCCGGATACCGGTTTGGAACAATGCTGGCAGCAGGAGGCGGCCTTATACTGGCGGATCACATACCCTGGTCAATGGTTTATATGATCATGGGTCTGTGTATGACAATCGGAATAATAACCACCCTTTTTACGCCGGAACCGAAGGTGGATGAAAGGAGCCCCCAGACTCTCAAGACAGCAGTTGTCGAGCCGTTTTCTGAATATTTCAGACGTAATGGCGCAATATGGATGCTTGTATTTATTGTCCTGTACAAGATAGGAGACAATATGGCAAGCGCCATAACAGCCCCCTTTTATCTGGATATAGGCTTTACCAAGACTGAGATCGGAAGCGTGGTGAAGATTTTCGGGATCTGGGCCATCATAATAGGCGCCATATCAGGAGGCGCATTAATGGTCAGGCTCGGCATCAATAAAAGCCTCTGGATATTCGGTTTTCTTCAGGCATTATCAACTGCCGGTTTCGCGCTTCTTGCCCACATAGGCAGCAGTGTAGCAGCGCTTTCAGCGGTCATAGCCTTTGAAAACATCAGCAGCGGAATGGGCACGGCGGCATTTATGGCCTTTATGGCGAGCATCACGGATAAACGATTTACCGCTACACAGTATGCGCTCTTATCAAGTCTCGCGGCCATACCAAGAGTGGTAGTTTCCGCACCCACGGGATATCTGGCAAAGATAATGGGCTGGGAAAACTTTTTTATTTTCTGCGCGCTTGCCGCAATTCCCGGAATGCTGCTTCTTGTAAAATTCGCGCCATGGAAAAGTGATGTTGCATCTCAGGCTGAGGAGTGTTAGTAGATATATCATATAACTCCGGTAATGAATGAAGAGGATATTCCAATGAAGATCGGTAGAAATGATCAGTGCTACTGCGGCAGCGGCCTGAAATACAAGAAATGCTGCATGAACAAAGAGATCCCGCCACCTGATAAAATCAAAGAATTCTACTTGAAAAAGTACAACATT
>CAZJOB010000696.1:0-1566 GCA_964547435.1 uncultured Desulfatiglans sp.
CAAATCCTCAGGGTTCCGTGGCCAGGTGGTTTGAGAATACCTATCATGGTGAAGGTCCAAACCTGCATATTGAGGGTGTAATGTCCCCTAATGATCCGGGAACAATAGGAAATATGTACAAGATACCCCCGGAAAAGATAGTTCAGGAGTGCATGCTGATGGGCGGCAGGTACTGCGACTGGGGCCTTCGCAAAGCACAGCTTATAACCCCTCTGCTCGCGAAGAGGGCAGGAAGACCTGTGCGCTGTGTGGACAGCCGCTATGACCAGTATGACTTCAATCTCAACCAGCGATTCATGCACATGAAGATCGGGTTCAAGAAAAGCGGTCTGATTACGGCCATTTACGATCATTCAATAGCGGATTCCGGCGTGGAAGGCAGTTCCATTTTCGGCACCACGATGGATCAGAACTATGGGCCATATTTTACCACTAGGTGTCAGAACGTTAAACAAAACATGGATATTGTGGACAGCAACCGGGGAAAGATGTACTTGAGCGGTCAGCACAACCCTATGAACTGGGACTCCATAACCCTTGCTATGCATCTGATAGCTGAGAAACTGGGTAAAGACCCCATAGAGATTGTCAGGTTGAATCTGCACGGCCCCGAATCACAGACAGATCCCGATCCTGTGCCCAGCTTTGAAGAGTGTGTCAGGGCCGCTAAAAAGATGATGAACTGGGAATGGCACAACACAGGAGAAAAAAGGCTTAAAGACGGTAGAATGCACGGGGCGAGCTTCAGGTACCAGCAGTGCCCACGGCATTCGGGGATGGTCTTCAACTGTAAACTGGAACTGAGGAACGGAGTGGTTTACCTGGATTCCAAGGGGCCGGTCATAGGCAATTATATCATGGAGGCAAACATGATGGTCGTGGCCGAAGAGCTGGGCCTGAATTATGAGGATATCAGAGGTGATCTGGATCACCATGAAGTATATAAGCCATGGGGTGGAGGCAGCGACGGTACAACCGCTTCGGGCTGGGCCCTGAAAGAGTGCGCCAACATATTAAAAAGGCGTATTCTTAGAAGAGCGGTTGAGGAGGCGAATAATCCGCCCATGAGCGGCGGCTTCGGCCCGCCCGCAAAGCCGGTTCCAAGTCCGTTTAAGGGAATGAAGCCCGAAGATCTGGATCTTAAGGATGGCAAGGTTGTTGTCAAAAACAGCCCCGATATAGGCGTTCCGCTCGGTCAGGCCGTCAAGTCGAATCTTTTTGCGACATATTCCGGCAGACCGCCCCTTGCACTCTGGAATCAGGGCGGCAAAAAGCTGGACACCATGAACGTTGCCATGTGTGAGGTGGCGGTTGATACAGAGACCGGGGAGGTTGAAATAATCAGGTTCGGAGTGGTTGCTGATACCGGCAAGGTTATGCGCAGGACGTCGCTTGAAAGCCAGATAGAGCAGGTAATGTTTTTCAGTGAAGGGTGCCAGTTATATGAAAACTATTTTTATGACAAAAAGACCGGTGTAAAACTCAATACAAATATGTTTGAGTATAAAAAACCCACCATGCTGGATCACGCGCCTGTTACCATGGAACTTCTGGAAACAAGGGCCG
>CAZJOB010000697.1:0-1561 GCA_964547435.1 uncultured Desulfatiglans sp.
AGCCGCTCGGTACAGGCATAATCAACACAGCCATAAAAGGAGGTCTTGCCTCGCCGGAGATCACAGAGGCTGTTACGCAGCTTATGGCAGCTTTGAACAAAAACGCTGCTGAAGCATGCGCGGCATTTCCCGTTCACGCATGCACCGATATTACCGGGTTCGGATTTTTAGGCCATCTTGTGGAGATGGTGCTTGATTCAGGATACGGTGTGCGTATAAACACCAAAAATATTCCTATTCTTGCGGAAACCATGAATTATGCGGGTATGGGTCTTGTGCCTGCAGGCGCGCACAGGAATAGGGAATTCCGGCAGTCCATAATCGACTGGGCTGTTTCTAAAGACCCGATAATGCAGGATGTTCTTTTTGATCCTCAGACATCCGGCGGCCTGCTGATCTCAGTTGCAAAGGACAGCGCGGAAAGCCTGCTGGATGCTCTCAGAGAAAAAGGCATACAGGCGGCCGCTATTGTGGGTGAAGTCGTTGCCGAGCCGAAAGAGAGAATTGTACTTGAATAGAATTCTCATCAGAAGGATAATGTTAGTATAAAAACATAAAGAAATAAGCCGTGTATTTGTTTTTTAATTATTGGGGATTGGCATTTTTTGATATTCATTCATTATTTTTAATAATGCTTCCGGAATTTTATTGATCAATTCAGCTACCTGAGTTGCCGGATGAGGGTTTACATAATAGGCTGCCCACCGGTTTACTTTTGCAGCAATGACTGCTGCTTCATACGGTTTAAGATCAGCGCAGCACAGTACACCGAGCGTACCGGTGATGGTATCTCCGGTTCCGCCAATGACTTCCATAGCTTCAAACGACGGCTGATTCACAGTATCAAAAACATGGGTTTCATCAACAACATAATCAGTCTCACCTTTAACAAGGAGATAATTTGAAGCATTCCCGAATTTATATGCCCTCTTGATCAGTTCCGGCACATTATCGTTTTGGTGAAGAATAAATCCTCTTGTATAAAAAGGATGAGGTGCAATTTCATCTGCAAGAAACGATAGTTCGCCCACATCGGGCGTAAAAAAATCATAATGCTTTGCTTTACCGCTCATTTTCGCTGCATACATGAAACCGGCGTCAGCTATAAGAACCGGGCGGTTCTTTAGCTGCTCTATCACGGATAATACTTTATTATGCCACTCAATATCAGGTTGAAGATAATGAAACGTTAAGACTCTAAAATCAAAATCGGACAAATGCTGGGATAAAAAATGATAAAGTCTTCTGCTTCCGTCTCCTTTCCCGATATCTCCGGCCAGGAATGCATATATTTCCGGTCCATTAAAATATTCCTGTGCCTTAATTGCTGCGGCGATCAAGGCAGGCGTTCCCCTGTTTACAGGGATATTCAGTCCGTTTATAATGATATTGTCATCTTTTAACACAACCTTCCCATGAATAAACGGAAACTCCTCTTCAGGAACAGTGCCTATAATACCTAACATTTTTTTATTAACTCCTCATAGGCGAGATCAAGGGCATACGCACACAACGTATACCCCAGATCTCTCGGTCTTTGCGTTTCAGTCAAGCTTTTACC
>CAZJOB010000698.1:0-1561 GCA_964547435.1 uncultured Desulfatiglans sp.
CAGAATAAACAGTAAAAGCAGAATACAATTCCATCGGTATTTGTATCTAATATTCTTCATAAATAACTTCATTATTTCTAAATCAATCTAAAAATCATATGATAATTGAAGCCACCATTCTCTTCCGGGCCTCGGAAAATCTTCCGGATAGGTGTTTAATGGCGCCGGGTAACGAATATCCGCGTCAAAAAGATTCTTTATGCCGGATCGCAAGGTCATATTTTTTATCCATAAATTGAATATATTAAAGGTGATATCCACACTATGGCATTCGTCAAGCCTTTCCCTGATATCATCAGGAGACCTGTTTCTTTTTCCCACATAACGATACTGACCGCTGATCGCCAGATCCTCAACAGGCTCATATAACAGCCCGAAGTTGGCGAGCCAGTTGGCTATTTCACTGACCTGAGCGCCGCTGTTCTTATCTTCTGTATCGGAATAGGTAACATTTGTGTCCAGTTTAAAATTTTTACCAATTTTATGTTCCAGTTCCAGTTCAAAGCCGTTAAGGCCGGTTTTTCCCTGATTGGCGTATATCCCCGCCACTCCGGTAATAAGGTTATCCAGTTCAGCATAGTAGATGGTTGTCCTGAATATAGTCCCTTCAGTGTGATAGATGTAGCATAATTCAAGTGTCTCAATGGTCTCCGGTTCAATGTTGGTGTTCCCAACAAGAAAAGGGTTGTTTCGGGAGTATAACTGATTGAAATTGGGTGGGCGAAATGCCCTGCCGTATTGAAATTTAAGGATGTGATTGTTTATTATTCTCCAGACAGCGGCTGCCCTGGGGCTGAAGGCTGACCCGATATCATCGTAATGATCGTATCGCGCGCCGATGGTCAGGGTTATGGAATCACTGAAACGTATTTCATCCTGAAAACTGAAATTGTGAAGAGTCCTTTTATTATCACCGTCAAGCCAGGTCTCAGAACCTGTAAAACGTGTGAGGACAGGCAGGGGAACGCTGGTAGAGGGAATATAATTAGCGTCCTGCCATGCCTCGTCAATATTCGTATCCGCAAAGGCCCATGCGATCCTGATCGCCTGATTTTTCCATCCGCTCCATGACATATCAATCCCGCCTTCAAATCTGCTCTCCTGATAAAAGGGCCGTGCCATCATTCCATCGGGATAAATGCCCAGAAATCCCGAAGGCTGTTCAAAATTGAGTCCCCATTTGACCTGATGCTGAAGAAATCCGATCATGAAATTAAATGAAATATCTTCTGTAAAATCAAGTTCCTGTGCAGCCTGGAACCCGTAATTTCTGTACCGAAAGGCTGTCCTGTCATTATGAGGAGGAAGAGAATAAATGAATCCGAAATGGTCCCCCTGACCGCTGTCCAGATAATAACCCGTGAGAGAAAAATCCTTGAATGCAAGGCCGAGAATTGCCGAAGACTGGTCTCTTTTTTCATTGATTGGTCCTGGAGCATTGGATATCGCGGCCATACCCATTTGGTGAAGCTGATCAGGGCCTGCAATTGTGTCAGCGCCTCTGGTTTCGCCTCCAGAGAGATTCAGACTCAGTTCCAGTTCATTTTCAGGATCGGCAAGG
>CAZJOB010000699.1:0-1559 GCA_964547435.1 uncultured Desulfatiglans sp.
AATGGCATCGTTTGACTGATCAATAAGGTCTTTAAAGAATTTAAGGTTCTCTTCATATTCCTTTCGTTCCGTAATATCGCGGATAATGCCTCTGAATCCCTTTTTCTCACCAAGAGCATTTTTTATTAAAGAAACGGACATCTCCACATATTTGACCGCGCCGTCTCTTCTGATTAATTCCTGACTGTGTGATAATTTGGGTTTTTCTGTTTTGAAAACATTATTGAATATTTTATAGGCATCTCTGGATTGTTCCTTCGAAGTGATCTGACGATGATTCATGCCTGTAAGTTCATCTTTGGAATAGCCCAGAATATTGGACATTGAATCATTAACAAACGTAAAAGTTCCGGCTGTATCAACCTCAAAATATCCCTCTTCGATGTTTTCCAGTATTGTCCTGTATTTACGTTCATCTTCCTTGAGCTTTTCCTCTATCCTTTTCTTTTCAATCGCCGAACCAAGGCGTTCTGTAACAGTTTTTATTATCCTTTTATCTCCATCTTCCCTTAAAAAATCAGGCGCTGATTCTGAATTATTTTCTCTAAGATGCACTTCCAGGGTTCCGAACCTCTCTCCCTGAACCAGGATATCGTGATCCAGTTTCCATTCGGTCAGCGTAAAATTTTCTGTCTGATACACCCTGTCGTCTGTTATGATCCTGACATGGTTAATATCCGGACTGTATAAGGTCGAGTGAATCAGGGCCACGGTCTTTTCAAGAATTTCATCAACAGAGATTCCGGCAGCGTTTACCAGGTCTGATATAAGATACAGACAATTCAATTCGTGTATTTTTTTATCAAGATCCTTGGAGTGTTTCAGAAGAGCGGTCTTATCCCTGACATGCCTTTTTTCCAGTTCAATAATGCGTCCTGCCGTCTTGATCCTTGCCAGGAGTTCAGCGCGATCCAGGGGTTTGGCTATATAGTCATCAGCGCCGCTTTCAAAGACTTTAATAAGATCCTCTTTTTCATCTCTTGAGGTGATGACTATAATATAGATGTATGTTTCATAATATCGTGAACTGGAACGGATTTTCCTGCACAGGGATATCCCGTCCATATTGGGCATTATCCAGTCGGTAATCAATATATCGATGGTTTCATTTTTCAGTATTTCCCATGCCTTGATTCCATCTTCGGCTTCAAGGACTGTGTATCCGGATTTTTTCATGATTTTTACAAGTAACAGTCTGGCACTCGGATTATCTTCGGCAATCAGGACCTTCATGGATGTTCTCCTTTTCCTGATGATATTTTTTAAATATGGTAAACTCGTAAAAAGTCCCATTACCGTCATTCCCGCGCAGGCGGGAATCCATAAGTGCCTTAAAACACTGGATTCCCGCCTTCGCGGGAATGACGAAAAAAACAAAAATCTGACTTTTTACGAGTTCAACAAATATGATAAACTCGTAAAAAGCAATAAGCATTGTCATTTTCAAACTGAGAAAACTTTACTTATAATATCGGCAAAACATCTGAAATATTTACCAAAATCTGGAGAATAAATTTTTAAGCAAACCTTTTATTGGAAAGGCGTTAAGAAAGTTATAT
>CAZJOB010000700.1:0-1556 GCA_964547435.1 uncultured Desulfatiglans sp.
TTAACAATTTTTGAACATTAAGCCACATCTCTACCCATAAATTATTATGAAAGGCCTCTTTTCCTTGCTTTTTTACCTTTTGAAGGCTAAACAATAAAAAGCTATCTATTGTCCTGGAGGTAAATAAAAAATGGTTACTTCAATATTATTCATTAAGGCAGACAGACTGAAAATAAATGAGGTGGCTCAACAGCTTGCCGATATTAAGGGAATTTCCGAGGTGTATTCAGTGAGCGGCAGGTATGACATAATCGCCATAGCAAGGGTAAAGACAAACGACGATCTTGCCGACCTGGTTACAAACGAATTGATCAAAATAAAGTCAATAACAAAAACCGAGACAAACCTGGCATTCAAGACTGTTTCAAAACATGACCTGGAGGCCATGTTTTCAATCGGCATGTAACAGGCTTTGCCATTCTATTTTTTCGATGCATCCCAGATTCCGTTCCAGTAGCCGAGAGGCTCCCTTCTTGCAAGCCTCTCGCACCTGTTTGCCATAAGAGAACCGGCGCCAAGGCCATATTCCCGGTATATTTCAAGAAACATTTCCCGGGCCCCGTTCCAGTCACGCCCGACATACATTTCGTAGGCCCGGTTATAGGCAGAGGTTGATTTTTTCTTGAGTTCAAACCTCGGGTCATTATCCAGCAGGAGTTCATAGAGTGTCACAGGCTCCTTAAAGCCGTATAACAGAAGGCGATCGATAAAGCGCAGTGAAAACCTTGAATCCGAATTTACATAAACCTGAATAAAGTTATAAAAATGCTGTGATATCAGAACTCTGGCATCGTATCGCTTTGATACGCTCTCTATTCTCGCGGCCTCGTGAATGCATTGTCCTATTGCATGATGCCTGTTATCAAAGGGGTAGTATGCAAAGGAAACCCTGCCGATAGTAATGCCGCAACCCATATCGATTTTGGGCCTCATCCTGTCATTCCCTATGGAGTCGTTATATCTCCTCATGCCGCTGGTCAGACGGTAGATGTTTTCAAGAATATATTTGCCGTTGTCCTCAGGGAAAACAGCCATGATGCCGTCGCCATATATCTCGGCAAAGGTGTTTTCATGTGTTAAATAGAGTTCCTTGTAGGCCGCTTCGTGGACATCACGAAGGAACTTTTCATAGGTGAAGTCTCCATTGTGACCCTTATGTAGATACACACCCTTTTCACAATTTAATAAAATGTTTGTCGAATCCCGAAGATCCAAAAAAAACACAATCCTGTTTGATTTTTCACTGGACGCTGTATTTATAAAAACCATTTGTAAATTCCTGTTGGCAAAAATTTAATTGGGCATTGTTAACAGATTATTAGAAATAATGTAATAAATTATTTTTGAAATTATCTGTTGAAATATTTTAAAAGTGTGGATAAAAATAAACACCGACAAAAAATAATTTTTTTATAACGCACCATGATTTATGCATAGTGTTAAACAATATTAATATCTGTAGGGGCAGACCTTAGTGTCTGCCCGGTATTTGCTTTTTACTAGGAGGCTGTCCGAGAATGCATTTGTTATTCTTTTCGTCATTCCCGCGAAGGCGG
>CAZJOB010000701.1:0-1550 GCA_964547435.1 uncultured Desulfatiglans sp.
GGATATTCAGCCCGGCAATAGATATAACCATAATGTGCGCCTATGGCCCTGGCGCCGATTATCATCCCTTCAAGAACGGCATGGGGATCTGCCTCAAGGACACTACGGTCCATAAAGGCGCCGGGGTCGCCTTCATCGGCGTTGCAGAGCATATACTTCTCTTTACCCGGCGAGTTGCCGGCAAATTTCCATTTGAGATGAGTCGGAAATCCTGCGCCGCCGCGACCTCTCAGGCCGGATTTCTCCATCTCTTTGATAATCTGTTCCGGTGTCATCTCCAGCAGCGCCTTTCCTGCACCCAGATAACCGTCACGGCCGATGTATTCATCAATTCTTTCCGGATCCAGCACCCCCCTGTTTCTCAGAACCCGCAACACCTGCTTTGAGAAAAACGGAATATCCTTGAGCTTGGGAATGGTTTCGTACAATCCTGGCTCAGTGTATAAAAGCCGTTTTACAGGACGCCCCTTAAGCAGGTGCTCCTCCACCAGCTCCGGCATATCTTCCGGTTTCAGCTTCTGATAAAATATCCCATCCGGCTGAACCACCATGAGCGGTCCCTTCGCGCAAAAACCATTACAGCCGGTCTCAATTATTCTAACCTCCTGATCAAGGCCCCTCTCTTTTATCTCTTTCTGCAAGGCCTCTTTAACTGCTATACTCCCCGAAGCGTGGCAGGCGGTTCCGCCACAAAGGAGCAAGTGGGTTCTATAAATCTTCATGGATTAATCTCCTTGTTCGATATCTTTAATTTTCGGCCAGCACAAACTCTTTCTGAATCTCTCCCTTCAGAACATGCTGTTTAAAAACCTGCCGCATTTTATCCGCGTCCATAAACTGATAGATCACGGGGTCCTGCCCCTTTATCTCCACCGTTACATTGGGCTCATTCTTACAATTTTCTGTACAACCGGAAGTGATGATTCGGATATCCTTGCGGTCAGTCTCGTTAATTTCCTTAAGAAGTGCGTTCATGACCTCCCTGGCGCCCGCGGCAATGCCACTGGTCCCCAAATGGACTATGATTCTTACAGCAGCACCCCCTTCCCTGAGTGCCGTTTCCCGTTCAACCTTTTTCTTGATCTTCCTGAGGTCTTCAATGGTCACTTTGGCCATTCCCTGTCCTCCTGTCTGATGACGGCCTCCCTGTGCCGGTAGGCCGGACCTTTTTTAAAATTGATTATACGCCCTGACGGGCTTTCCATTCAACATACGGGTCAACACAACCCGTGACGTCGCGGCACATGCGCCGCTATAATCCCTAAAGTTACAGTTTCAAACAAAACAAAGGCCGCCCCTGTTTAATTCGATAAGGCGCCTCTTTTCAATTCAGCCAATCCCTCTTCTATAATCCCGGAGAGATACCCCAGAACCTTTGGGTGATTAAAGGGGACTCCTTCCAGTTCACCGCGAATAATCCTGGTATCAAGGTTAAAGCAGCGGTCGCCTGCCTTATGGGTATAAACGAATTCAACACCCGGATTCCCCACTATCAGGCTGATCAAAGTCCCGTTGATATCGCCCATGGGCGCCAGATCAATGTGGTCCAT
>CAZJOB010000702.1:0-1541 GCA_964547435.1 uncultured Desulfatiglans sp.
TGGTCCATCATGAACAGGGCTTCGACCATTGTCCCCTCGCCTTCCTTAGACTCAATACTAAAAGAGCCTTCACATCTCCTGCTTGCTTCCCTGAACAGAGAAAGACCAAGACCGACACGGCGAGTCGACCGGGTGGTATAAAAAGGGTCAGTTACCCTGTGCAGCAGATTCGCGGGAATGCCCCCGCCGTTGTCTTTGATGGAGATCCGGATGTGATTCAACGCGAAGCTTTCCTCAATTTCGAGACAAATAAGGTCAGCGCCGGCCCTGATGCTGTTCTCAATGATATCCATGATATGAAGGGAAAGCTCTTTCAATCACCCTTCCCCGATATTATCTCAGTTTATCTGCCTATCCCGGATTCATAGAGACCGCCCATGGCCCGGTAAGAGTCCAGTCGAGTCATAAAAACCGGTATCTCTTCTTCATCAGCCCTGAATCTGGTGTCTTCGTCCGGGGTTTGTCCATTAACCAGGATAATGGCCGCGATTTCCCGAAGAACGGCCACTGCAATAATATTCTGATGAGACTGGACCGTAAGCCACACGGCATTTCGCGGACAATGGGCCATCACATCACTCAGGAGATCTCCGCAATATACATTTTCGATCTCTCTGTCCAGGCCCCTCGCCCCGGCGGTTAACTCTATGCCCGGAAAGTCCTGAAGCCGCTTCGCCTTCATTTTTATCTCCATCCGGCCCGGAAAACAACCTATTCATATTTGGCCAGGATGTCGCCCACCATATTTGGTTTAACCCCGCCGAATGTATCTTCATCAACAACAACCGCAGGGGCCAGTCCGCATGCCCCGAGACAACGTACCGCCTGCAGGGAAAAACGCCGGTCTTCCGTGGTCTCGCCTATCCCTATTCTGATATCATCCTTGAGCTTCTTGACGATATTTTTGGTTCCCCTCACATAACAGGCCGTGCCCATACAGACCTTGATGGTGTGCCTTCCCTTGGGGATCATTGAAAAAAAGGAATAAAAAGTAACCACGCCGTAAACAGTGCTTCCCGGCACATTGAGTCCCTTGCCTATATACTCCTGGAGTTCAACCGGAAGATATCCCACAAGCCCCTGACACTCCTCAAGAACCGGGATGAGACCACCCTCCTTGCCCTTGAAACGGGCAATTATCTCATCAACCCTGGACATCAACTCAGGGGTGAGGTCCGGATTGATTTTCACAAGTTTTTCTGCTTCATTCATAATGTAACTTCTCCTTGATGATCTTATTAAGATCCATGCAGCAAAATCTTTACTCTGTTATTTTTTCTTTATATTCAAGAGAGTTACAGATCATTCAATCCGCTGCCATTTTGATTTCAAAGGATAGAATTATATGGATGTACGGGTTTTATGTCAATATAAAACAAGAGATAGAAAAAGTAATAGAGACCCTTCGCTCCGCTCAGGGTGACAGGCATCGGGCACGGCTGCAGATATTTGCCTGGCAATTTTCTCAATTAAAACAGGTTATTAACCTTTGAGAAATTCGGATTGATCCTTAAATCCCGCCTACCTTCCGAAGCAGGTAA
>CAZJOB010000703.1:0-1537 GCA_964547435.1 uncultured Desulfatiglans sp.
AGTTCACACCGGTTGAGAGGTTTTCTGGCGACCCTGTTTTACCAAAATGACAGGTAAACGGTTGGAATGATGATTTTATAACAGGTTTATCGATACATCCTTCCTACTTATTACAACCATCACCAATCCTGTAACAGGTTCTTATATAGACCTGTCATTTTGGTAAAACAGGGTCGCCGCTCCTTTATGACCCCTGGCAGTTATAACTGCCCCAGAAAATCATCGGTTCCATGGCATGTCCAATGGGTTTTATCACAGATCTTATGGTTGTTAACCAACCCCTTTTTAGCTCATGTCATGGGCAGAATCAGGTCATGCAAAATAATCGGCTCTGCTATTTTGTTTTCGTGCGGTTGATACTAATCAGACCTTATGGTTGTCAGCCAACCCCGTTTACCAGTTATCAACCGCACGAGCTTCTATCTAAAAAGTTTTTTCGCGTCATAGGAGACCTTATCTCTCATTACATAATATGATGCCCTGGCAAGTTTATTGCTCAATGCCTTTATGGCCACTACGCCGTTCCTCTTTGCCTTCTTCTTCTCATAGAAACTTTTACAATCAGGATATGATCTTACTGCAAAATTGGCAGCCTCCACATATGCCCAGGCAAGATATTTGTTACCGTTCTTCCGGTTCCCCTCACCTTTCTTTTTATTGTTGCTTATTTTTTCACTCTTCACTGCCCTGCAATAGGATGAATAATTGCCAACCGCTGGAAATCGGTTTATATCACCAACCTCCAGCATTATTGTCAGACCAAGGATCTTGCCTATCCCGGGCATGCTCAATAGCTTTTCAAACTCCGGCCTCAGTTTTGTATGTGACAATACTTCACTTTCGATTTCCTTAATCTTATCCCCTAAAAACCGGATCGTGGAGATATTGTTCCTTGCTGTAAGGACCAGAAATGCATCATTAAATATTATGGATGCATCAGACTCATTAAGTTGCTTTATCTCATCGGCAGACATCTTATTCCCAAGGTTCCTTGTAATTGAACTTTGAAGACTCAATATATGTGAGGTCCTGTGCCGAACAAACAAGAGCCTTCTTCTTAAGGCATCTCTTACATGGCGTTCCTCCTTAGGATAAATATATCCTTCAGGCAATATGCCCAGTCTTCTCAGATGGGCCAGCCAGTGAGAGTCCCAATTATCATCAGTATACTTCAGACCATCATATTGTTGTATAGCGTTTGGGTTTGCCAGATGTACTTTATAATCATTATCCTGGAGCCCATCCACAAGCCAGTACCAATTGTATGTCGATTCCACCACAACACCTTCCAGATCCTTTTTGAAGGGGTCCAGCGCTGACAGGACATACTCTAATCGGTTGGGCAATCGTTTCTGATACAATCTCTTATCCTCTTCGTCGATAACCACTGTGTAGTTATTACTTGAATGCAAATCAATTCCTGCGTATAATTTCATTCCGGCACCTCCTAGATCCAATAAGGTTAATGTTACGCTTATGCGTAATGGTCCATAGTACCCAATATACTATGGATGGGGAGGTGCCTACTTTATCATAT
>CAZJOB010000704.1:0-1534 GCA_964547435.1 uncultured Desulfatiglans sp.
GAGTTACTCCAATCCTGTATTATTGAGTTAGACAGTTTAAGCCTTACACCGTAAAACCGTATACCGTACACCGTAAACCGTATACCTTATACCTTATACCTTATTCCGTATATTATAGCGCCTCTTCATGCATATCCGCCTTATAAATAACAGATGTATTTCCTTCAAGCCACACCTTTTTAAACACATCATTTTCGCGGATAAAATGTATTGTAAGTTCTTCCCCGCCGCTTGTCATCACCCGGACCGGCGACGAAACCAGACCCTTGATATTAGCAATGAGGGATGAAGCAATGGCGCCTGTGCCGCAGGCCATGGTCTCATTTTCCACACCGCGCTCATAGGTCCTGACATATATATAATTTTTCCCTCTCACACTCATAAAATTGGCATTGGTTCCTTCGGGCTGGAACATTGAATTCCATCGAAGCGCCCTTCCCTGTTCAAAAACAGGGATATCATTAATGCCCTCCACCTGTACAACTACATGGGGGACGCCCGTATTGATGAAACTGACATTGATCCACCCCGGTTCCAGCGGGATATCGATATCTGTCCTCAGTTTTGAGGGGACAGGCATAAGCAGTTTAACCACCCTGCCTGTGACATCCGCCGTGACCGGCCCCGCCAGGGTTCCAAAAGTCATACTGCTTTCGGCTATTCCGTTTAGATAAGCGAATCTCGCGACGCACCTGCCGCCATTGCCGCACATCTCGGCCTCTCCGCCGTCAGCATTGAAAAACCGCCAGGCAAAATCATATTCATGGGAATTGACTATAAATATCATTCCATCGGCGCCAACAGACTCTCTGCGCCTGCACGCCCTTTTTGCAACGCGGCTCATATCCTCTTCCGCGACTTTCCCATCCCTGTTGTCCGTAATTATGAAATCATTGCCGCTGCCGCTCATTTTCCAGAATTTCAGTTCTTCCATACCAAATCGATACTATATGAGAAACCCGGGGATAAACTCTCCCCTTGTCAGATCCTCATATGTCTCCCTTTCACGAATAATGTAATACTGATCGCCTTTAACCATCACTTCAGCTACCCTGGGTCGTGAATTATAGTTTGAGGACATGCTGAATCCATACGCCCCCGCGCTCATAATGGCGATCATGTCATTCGGTTCAAGGGATTCGATCTCCCTGTCTTTTGCCAAAAAATCGCCTGACTCACATACCGGGCCCACAATATCCGCCCTGATCCTTTTGCGCGAAGAGATTTTAAGCGGTCTTGTTTCATGCCAAGACCCGTAAAGGCTGGGCCTCATCAGATCATTCATGGCCGCGTCAACCACAATGAAGTTTTTATCCTCGTTCTCCTTGGTGTAAAGGACTTTTGTCACAACCACGCCGGCATTGCCCATTATTACCCTGCCCGGTTCAAGAATAAGCGTAATATCTGTCTCTCCCAGGGCCGCGGTTACTGAGGAAGCATATTCCACGGGCTGTGGAGGTCTTTCATCATTATAGGTTATGCCCAGTCCTCCGCCCAGATCCAGATAACGAATGTCTATACCCGCTTTATTAAG
>CAZJOB010000705.1:0-1532 GCA_964547435.1 uncultured Desulfatiglans sp.
CTCGATCCGATTTTTTTCTATAACTGCATACATGTCCGCCTCTTTTCCATCCTAGGAGGATGTCCGAGAATGCATTTGTTTCACCTTTTGGTCATTCCCGCTAAGGCGGGAATCCAGTCATTTCAAACACTTATAGATTCCCGCCTTCGCGGGAATGACGCCCTGAGCTATTCTCGGACAGCCTCTTAGAACATTCCCGGAGGTTCGCCCTCCAGAACGCCGGCTATATCCATTCTCTCAATGAGTTCATCCATATTTTTTGGCCCTATATCAAAAGGTGTCTCCAACATAACAGGTTTCCATGAGGGAGGGACCGCGATGGGTCTGTATCTCCCTCTCTTTTATCTTTCCGCATCGAGGGCATTCAAGCTCTCCTATGATTGTATCGAACATTCCCATTTTGTTGATCCTCCTTTTTTTCATTGGTCATTGTTTCTTCCAGCAGTTTCCTGGCCCTCAATGCATCCGGCAACAGGTGTTCATGATACTCCGGCAGGCATTCCAGAACAATCAGCACTTCAATGGCTTAAATTCGGTAATACGAGCATGTGCCATGTGTACTGTCGTCACTTTGAGAGTCAGCGTGCCAAAAGGCGCCACCACGGATTCCGCATCCACTTTTTCAAGAAACTCAACCTGCTGATATTTTTTCTCCCATAATCCTGCCCGGCAGTATTGAGGCACGAACGGGCTGTCCGGGTATGTAAATAGCTAAAGTGTAACGTAACGCCTCATCAACTTTTTTCATGGGTAGTCTGCCTATAGCCCGGTCTATCGCCAGAAAGGTAATGGCGGCAAGGTTATCGGCCATTACAACTGAGTCAGTGAGCAACCCGGATTTTGGACCTTCAGGCGAAGAAAGGAAAATGCTGACTCGACATGGATGGTTTGATCTGGATAGGTTGCTGGTAATCATGGCCACGATCACCTGTGGCAAGCCGGTAAGGAGATCATCTGCCTGCACAACAAGTGCAGGGCGGAGTTTCGCGGTTAGCAAGTCGGAGTGCGGAAAGAGCACTAAAACCACATCACCCCGTTTAAAGGTTGGATTTGGATACGTCATAGTCATTATAGATATCCATTTCCGGAATGTCCCAATCTTCGGCAAATGTAGATAGACGGGACCGCAAGTCTGCCGCGGTTGCTTCATCAATCCCGTGACTCTTTAAATCGATACTGCCGGATCGCATAAAAGTGACAATAACAGGGACATCATCCTGCACTCCGGGAGGGACTTCTTTCAACTCTATTTTACCCTTCCGATAGACACCTTCGATGCTGTTGAACATAATTAAACCTCCTTGTTTTCCTTAAAGAATAATATTTAATTATCATACTTGCAGGCCTTTTCCAATATTTCTTTCTGTATTTCAGAGAAGCTTTTTTTACTGTATTCCTGTCAATTTGAATATGAGCCATTTCCAGCATCCAGAAAGCGGCTTTCTCACGGATTTTTTCTTTACTCATATGGTTTTTACTAGCAGTCTTGATTAACAGGATTAAACGATATTTATTAAAATAAAGGGTGTCTC
>CAZJOB010000706.1:0-931 GCA_964547435.1 uncultured Desulfatiglans sp.
TGCTTATGGGTACATACCGGGCGAACACACAGGTTCGCCCCTACAAATAATAATGCGGTTTTATGATATACATAAGTCATGGTGCGCCCGTAAAAAGCTGTTTTATAACGGGAATACCACATGCTATGAGTAATAAAGTTGCTTTTGACTTCCTTGGAAGTCGATTTTCTTTGTTTGTCATTCCCCGACTTGTTGAAAATCCCGATGCTGTTATCGGGGCCTGCCGGGCCGTAGCCTTGGCATAACCTGGATTCCGGAATCCATTAATTTCAAGCACTTATAGATTCCCGCCCCCGTATCAAGTACGGGGCAGGCTTCAATCGCGGGAATAACGTTTTTTGGACTTTTTACGAGATCATCAGGAATAATTCATCCATGATTTTGCCGTTTATGGATGAACGCTAATTAATAAAAAAACAATAGATTCTTATTCAGGGCAGTCGAAGAACCATTCTTCCACTTTGTACCTGGAAAGACCTGCAGGGAATATCTTTGAGACGACCCTGGATGTTTTCCCCGCGCAGGGCGCCTTTACTGTAACCTCATAGGGTTTGCTGCCGTCAGATTCTGCAGGAATATCGACCTTTATCTCTTCGCATCCGGCGACTTTTTCATCAATAATTACCTTAAAGCCGATCCTGATGTTAGGCCTGTTGAAATTCCTTTTATTAACCAGGCCGTAGCTGACCACGATTCCCTCATCAGTGCATTGAGATTCTTTGATGACCAGCTCGATATCCTGCGCGGATGCGGAATATACAGATGAAAAAATGGACAGGATAAAAACAGAAAATAGAATTTTTTTCATGTTGTGCTCCTTTAATGGGTCAGACATATAAGATTAATCATCCAAGAGGCAGCATATAATCGGCAAGCCTGCTGGATGTTTTTCTCATATGGATTGGGAATACTACCGCGATGCGGTTCTTAA
>CAZJOB010000706.1:941-1530 GCA_964547435.1 uncultured Desulfatiglans sp.
TTTGCCAGGCCTTTCAGTATCTTAATCCCTATCCTGCTGTGTTCCTCTATTATCTGATCAAAGCCTCTCTTGGTAAGAATTACCAGAGTCGATCCGGTCTTGGCCTTTACCGTGGCTGATCTCGGAAAGGAGTCAATAATCGACATCTCGCCTATTGATCTTCCTTTTCCTATAGTGGCAATCACCACTTCTTTTCCTGTTTCGTTTTTTTTAATCACATCCAGAGAGCCCTCAGTAACAAAGCATACGAAATCTCCTTTTTCGCCCTCTTTAAAAACAATCTCCCGCTGTTCAAAATCCATAATATTCATGTGTCTTGATATGATCCGGAGTTCGTCGGATGTAAGTGAGTCAAATAACGATATATCGATAAGGAGATTGATAATCGCATTGGAGAACTTTGTATTGGATATCGCGGTTGTTTCAGCCATTTATTTCCCCCGGGAGATATTACGAAAAAGTATATCATCCATTTTAATTATTAGTCAATGGATCAAATGCCTGATATGGTTTGTTGTTGACACATTGCACTGTGTCTCCTATATTTTTGAAAAATCTATTCTTAAGGTAGCTATTATGCCTGAAATTT
>CAZJOB010000707.1:0-1524 GCA_964547435.1 uncultured Desulfatiglans sp.
TAAGCATGCCTTCAGGATTTTCTCTCGGGGTCATAGGCGAGGCAATAGAGATCGGAGGCATCAAATTCCCGAGCATAGGCGCCGTTATAAGGGCCTTTGCCTCTGACTCGGATGTACAGATCCTTTCCACGCCCCAGATAATGACCACGGACAATGAGGAGGCCGAGATCAAGGTGGTCGATAATATCCCCTTCATAACAAGACGGGATACCACGTCCAATTCCGATATCGCCTACAGCAACTATGAATTCAAGGATGTGGGTGTGATCCTGAATATTACGCCACAGATCAACCAGGAAAGATTCGTGCGCCTTAAGATTGAGCAGGAGGTCAGCCAGGTTGTGAGCACGGATGAAAAATCAGGCCAGCCCACGACCCTTAAACGTAACGCCAAGACAACCGTTGTCATTAAAGATGAGCAGACCATAGTCATAGGAGGTCTCATTGACGAGGCCGACACCAAGTCAAACTACAAGGTTCCAGTTCTGGGGAGCATCCCTGTTCTGGGAAACCTGTTCAAATCCAGATCCAACAAGGTCGCGAAAAAGAACCTCTACATATTCCTTACCCCTCATATTGTTGAAAATCCGGATGAGGCGGAAACAGTGTTCGAAGATAAAAAGGGACACATAGACAATGTAAAGGAAGGCGCCATAAGGCTGTATGAAGGGAGGCGGAATTCAAAGGACCAGAGACTTGCGGATGCCGGTTATTATTACATGCAGATCAGGGAATATGAAAAGGCCCTGAAATATTTTACCAGGGCGCTCAAGGTTAATCCTGAAAACCCTTACGCCCTTTTACACTCCGGTCATATCCATCAGATGCAGGGAGAGAAAATAAAGGCCGGGGAATTTTATAACAGGCTTATTGAGATGGATACACAGGAAAGGGCCTATACGACAATCGATCCATTGCTGGCTGGAAAAAGGCTCACCGATATCGCGGAAGACTACCTGAAGGAAATGAATGAAAATGAAACCGATAGGTGAGATATTAATAGAAAACCATAACCTCTCTTCAGAGGATCTGAACCAGGCGCTTATTACACAGAAGGAAAAGGGGGGCAGGATAGGTGAGATACTCATACGGCAGAAGTCTATTTCCGAAACAGATCTTCTAAAGGCCCTTTCCCTGCAATTCGGTCTGGAATACAGGCCTTCAATACCTGCGGGCGATCTTAAGATTGAATTTACCGAACAGATCCCCATCCAGTTCCTGAAAAAGTATCTGATGGTGCCGGTAATTACTGACGAGTCAGCCCGAATTGCCATACACGATCCCCTTCTGTTTCAGCCCCTGGACGACCTTAAACTTCGTCTTGGCATGAAGACTGCCGGGGTTTTTCTCGCCCCCCAAAGTGAGATCATTTCTGCTATTAACTTCACCTATGACATAAGCCGCGACTCGGCGGAACAGGTGCTTCAGGACATGCATGACGAGGACAGCGAGTCCATCATTTCTGCTATTCAGGACGCGGGAGACCTTCTTGATAATACCAGCGATGCACCTATAATAAAGCTT
>CAZJOB010000708.1:0-1523 GCA_964547435.1 uncultured Desulfatiglans sp.
CGATTATGGGATCATAAAGCCTGGCATTGTAGTTGTACAGCCCATTTTCCGCATCCAGTTCCTGGTCTGTAAATTTGTAAGCGGATGTATCGATTTCCGAATGATCCCTCATGCCGCCAAACGGCATATAATTGGAGGACTCGACTTCATAACCGGAATCGTTTGGCATGACCGTGGAGCTGCCAAGATGATCCTTGTGAAAATAACTCCTTGTGCCCCCTTCAACCTGTGCAACCCTTAAATTACCTGCAAATATGTACTTTATAGTTGTTCCGCCTCTTACCGCAAAATGATCGCCAATGTAATAGGTACGAGTAGATATGTAGGGTTATCAACCCGACAGCTTTTTATTTCTATTGCCAAATGGTGATGAAGGTGAATATTTTTACATCCTCATTGCCATTTCTACAATGATGTTGGGTTTTTAACCCAACCTACCAACTTTAATGGGTGACCCCGGGTTTTTCATAACAGCTTTTATTAATATAAATTTATTTTGGAATTGCTTAACTGATTAACAAGCTTATCGTAATCAGAATGGGAACCGATCCAGAACC
Source organism: uncultured Desulfatiglans sp. (assembly GCA_964547435.1). Classification (GTDB taxonomy): domain Bacteria; phylum Desulfobacterota; class DSM-4660; order Desulfatiglandales; family HGW-15; genus CAZJOB01. The sequence goes on from CAZJOB010000708.1 coordinate 558, forward strand.
ATAGTATATAATTTTCTTTCAGTGTACCGATTGAGCGATAATCCTTTGTAATCCTGACAGAGTAGATTGGTCTAGAAGAATGTATCCTTTTAAAATGAAGGCTTGGATAGTAATGATTTTTTTGAAATTGGGAATATGCTTTTTTTGCCCGATCTTTTATATCATCAGGCAAGCTTTTATAATATTCCCAAAAACTTGGCGTAGTCTTTGAAATCACAGCTTTTCAAATTCCATGGGTTTAGTTTTGCCATTATTATCGGAATCTATAGCTTCATTTGCCAGTCTTTCGAGGATATCTTCCGATTCAGCAAATTTCATTTCCCATTTCTTTTCGTCTTCCAATTCTTCAAGCAGCCATCTTGCAAGGGAGTTTTGCGCAACAGAAGGAAGTTTTGATGCCTCTTGAAAAGCCTTTTCAAGTAAAGTAGTCATTTATTATTTCTCCTGTATATTACATGTCATTTTTTTAAAAAGTATATTGGAATATCTATCTTTGGTCAAGTGGTAGAAAATAGGTTTTAAGGGACGTTGTTGACTAACGTGACTAATTCCTGACGAAAGCAATTTGAGTGCTTCTACTGAAACTCCTTGTTTTTCACATGCTGCCAGAATTGTTTTCCCCGCCTCGGTTATCCGCTCATTTACTGAAATCTGTCCAGCGATCTTTCTTTCAGCTTCAGAAAGAATATATTCGACAAATTCATCCTGCCCTAAAATACATTCATCGCAAAGTACTTTCTCTTCACCCTTTCCTCATGGGCTGAAGGATGCGGCGGTGTAAAATCCTAAAGGTTTGAAACCCGCAGCCAAAGACCATTCCGCCTTTATTCATTTAGAGGGGACTTCCAGCTACTCTGAACTACATCCCGCATCACTACCATTAGTCCCTTCCAATCGTCCTCAGTATATTTATCTATTGCCTGCATGACTCGTTGGTGGATTTTAAACCGGGATGGTTGCTTGAGG
>CAZJOB010000709.1:0-1521 GCA_964547435.1 uncultured Desulfatiglans sp.
ATATTTTTGAGGAGATTTAAAAATGGCTGAAATAAACACACATCTGCTTGATCAGATAGATAATATTAAACTGGGCGAACGCATCCTTGAATGGAAGCATGAAATGGGCAATGCGGGATGGAAACTGTTTGCCGACAGGGAAAAGTACACGGTGGAGGCATGGAGAGAAAGTGATGGCCTTGACATTCAACTGCGCCGCGCCTTGCTTTTCAAAAAGATTGTCGAGAATGTTGAGATAAAGATTCATGACTATGATATGCTGGCTGGCAGGCTCACGCCGGCTGTAATAGGATGCATGACATCCATTGACGTATGCGGCGATTACATCCCCGGCATCTGGCAGGATTCCGATAAGCTGAAAATTACTATGGATGCCAATGTGGGTATAAATTCCGAGACGCTTGAGATCCTTCGTGAAAGCGCAAGGACATTCCGCGGCAAAACAGCGCCTGAAATGACCTACAAGGCCTGGGAAGAGGTTGTGGGTTCCTGGATACGTGATGTTGAGGCGGCAAAGCTCAAGGACCCGACTCTTGACTCAGGCATTTTCGCCCAGTGCACATCTGTCCTGATGTGGAGAAAGATACTGGAAAAGGGCCTGAAATCATTTATTGATGAGGCTCAAAGCCATATTGATTCATTTATTGAAAATAGAGAAAATGATATCGACAGACTCTATTTCTGGAAATCCGCTATCATTACCTGCGAGGCGGCCATAAATCACGCGCGAAGATACGCGGCCCTTGCCAGGGAAATGGCCAAAGAAGAGACACGTCCGGAAAGAAAATCCGAGCTGATTCAGATTGCCGAGGCCTGCGAACACGTGCCTGAAAACCCGGCCAGAACATTCCATGAGGCTCTTCAGTCCATGGCCATTATGGGCGTGTGCAAGAATTATGAGCACCCCATGCATAACAATCCCCAGTGGGGCAGAGGAGATCAGTATCTCTACCCCTACTTCATAAAAGACATTCACAGCGGCGCAATTACCCTGGAAAAGGCATCTGACCTTTTAGCGGAGCTCATAGGCCGCTGGGGAACACAGACCTTTGTCTCTTCTGAAAGTTCCATGGAATCACACCAGATCAACTTTGGAATCAACAACGCCATGATCGGCGGAGTGGACGCAAAAGGAGAGGACTGTTCCAATGAACTGAGCTACCTTTTTCTGCATGTCATCGGCCTGCTTCAGCTTTCGTCCCCCACCCTGGGTCTCAGATGGAACAAAAAGACACCCTCATGGCTCATGAACAAGGCCATTCGCACCAACATGGCCACAAAGGGCGGCATACCCCTTTTCGAGAATGATGAAGTGGTTATATCGAGTTTCCTGGAGGATGGCATCCCCATGGAAGAGGCCGCGGAATGGTGCGGCCTGGGCTGCGTGTATCCATGCCTGCCTTCAAGGGCCGAACATTACGGGGCCGAAGGCGTAGCGGCCATTAATCTTGCGGCAATGCTTCACCTGGTTCTTCATAATGGTGTGGACATAAACGGCAGACGCACCGGGCTTGAAACCGG
>CAZJOB010000710.1:0-1518 GCA_964547435.1 uncultured Desulfatiglans sp.
AATACGATCATACTTTTTGCCGAATTAACGATCATACGATTTGAGGCATTTTTGGATGTTTTGCCAAATTCTTTTGGTCTTTTGGAGAAGAAATGGTATGCCTTCGGCGCTGCCGAAATACTGTCATAGGTTCAGCGTATTTTACCGGATTAATTTTTATGGAAAATGACCGGAACATTTAAACAATCCGGGTAAAATTATGACGGTAAATCAGCAAATGTTATAACGACAATTTAATTGTAGGGGTAGACCTGCTTGCCGCGCCATAGCTTAAGCGACGGCGGGTGTGTGTCTACCCTTTCATATTATTCCTCTCTTTATGATCAAAAAGGCCAGTCGGCATCATCATTCTGTGTATTCTGATTGCAGTCCTGCCTGCCTGAGCGATATTGCCAAAGACCTGCCTCATCTATCTGTCTTTAAATATTTTTATAAAGGTGTTGGCGTCAACGATCTGTATGCCGTGGAAATGTTTTATCTCAAGAAGATGGTTGTCTCCTGACACAATATAGTCAGCCTTTGTTTCAAGTCCGCATCCAAGGAATTTATTGTCGGAGGCATCCTTTTTGATTTTGTCGGTCTTGTAAAGATCATCAGTTACAATAAACGCCTTTTCTCTTATAAGGCCTATAACCTCATCAAGACACTCTCTGTCAAAACAGAGTCTTTCCTCAATAGCAGGTTTTAGCAGGGTGTTCCTGACCTCTCTAAGAATCTCCTCGGAAACAGCCAGCTCAAAGGCCCCTTTTACCCATAACTCCTGAAGCTGAAATGTTGGCCCGCGATCTGCAAAGAGACCACTTACAAAAAGATTGGTATCAATAACAGCTCTAATTTGCTCTTTTTTCTTCTTCAAGTCTAACCGCCTTTACCACATCATCAACAATCTCAAATATCTCATCCTCTGTGTAACCCTTAGCTCCCTGTCGTAATTTTGCAAGTGCCTTCTTCATCCGGTTTTCCCATGGGTCTGCATTTACAGGTTTTAAAACATCCTGCACCTTGTTTTTGAATATCACCGCACCGATAAGATTTTTTACCATATCCTTGTTTTCCTGGGTCATACCCTCTACCTCCTTGAACAACTCAAAAAGCTCCAGATCCTTTAAGGGGCTAAGGCCGTTCTTCGGGACATTCTCAAAAAGGAGATAATCAGCGCTTATCTCCAGTCCTTCAGCAATCTTTTTTAAGGTGTCTGCTGTTGGTACAATCCTGCAGTTTTCATATTTACTGAGCAGTTTGGAGTTCACCCCGGATTTTTGCTCAAGGATAGTTTGAGAAAATCCCCTTTCTTTTCTTAACTGTTTTATTTTTTCTCCCAGTCTCATGATGTCTGAACCTCCTGTCAATATTCCCAGTTATAACGCATTCTAACAAAGGTTTTTTAACCGACTTAACGTAAAAGGATAAAAACGCCCTGACGCGTATGGAAGTAGCTTATATGCCAACTTAAAAATTGTCAAATAAGATACTGCTAAAATCAACGTCCATGAAATAAATACTTGACAGCAAATTATA
>CAZJOB010000711.1:0-1517 GCA_964547435.1 uncultured Desulfatiglans sp.
GACCTATGAAGGCTGGCAGTGCGGTATTCCGATTCCCAATGTCACTGTAATCAGCGATAATAAGCTCTTCATTACAGGTGGATACAGGGCCGGGGGCACTATAATGGAAATAAATAAGAAGGGTTCTGTCTATGAAGTAAAAGAAATAATGCATGCAGCGGATTTTTCAACCCATGCTCATCCTGCCATCCTGTATAAAGGTCATCTTTATGGTCATTGCACAAACAATGACCAGAGGGATGGATTTGTCTGTATGGATCTTGAAGGCAATATAAAATGGAAGACCGGGAATAAACCGGGTTTTGATAAAGGCGGAATGATACTGGCGGATGACATGATTATCAGCAGTGACGGCGAGAAGATGTTATATTTAATTGACCCCGATCCCGCAGGATTCAAGGTACTTGCACAGGCAGAACTCCTGGAAACAAAACAGGCCTGGGCGCCTCTTGCATTAAGTGATGGAAAACTGATAGTAAGAGATCAGAAACAGATGAAGTGTGTGGTTTTAAAATAAGGGTGAGGGCACAAGGCTCAAGGCGCAAGGCAAATCCTCAATCGCATTTAAGTTATGGCAGGAGAAAGGGTTCAATAGAATAAATATTCAAATGTAAGGAGATCGTTATGAGAGTATTATTGGTTAATGGAAGTCCGAATAAAAACGGCTGTACAAATACAGCCCTGGAGGAAGTTACAGGCGCTCTGAACACTGAGGGTATTGAGACAGATATATATTGGATAGGCAACAAACCCATTTCCGGTTGCATTGCCTGCCATAAATGCGCTGAAAAAGGAAAATGTGTGATCGATGATGTTGTCAACGATTTTGTCGACCGGGCCGGGACCGCTGATGGTTTTATATTCGGATCGCCCGTTCATTATGCCGCTGCCAGCGGGGCAATCACATCTTTTCTGGACCGTGTCTTTTTTTCCGCCGCCATGAGCGGCCACAGGCACTTTTACCTTAAGCCCGCAGCATGTATTGTCTCCGCCCGCAGGGCCGGCACAACGGCTGCCTTTGATCAGCTTATAAAATACTTTACCATTTCCGAGATGCCGGTGATATCTTCCCGGTACTGGAACATGGTGCACGGTTCAAATCCTGAAGAGGTTAAAAAGGATCTCGAAGGAATGCAGATTATGTGGACACTGGGCAGAAACATGGCATGGTTTTTAAAATGCAAAGAGGCCGGCGAAAAGGCAGGTGTGCCGCTTCCAAAGAAGGAAGATATCATCTTCACAAATTTTATTCGTTAGCTATTGCAGTAATTCCCCGGCATGCCATCAATGGTGTCAATGGGGACGACCATAAAAAACTAAAAAGCTATAGAGATTCTGTAAAATCAAGGCTTTTGAAAGATAATAAATGGGTAAATAGGGGCATATTTCAAAATATCAATTGAATAGGGATCTGCTGTTGACTCTTGTAATTTTAAGCCTTCATGATCGTTACCAGGATTAAAATCTCCCAATCAGTTTTGAAACCGCGTATGCGGTGCTGGTTGCGTAAAGGATGT
>CAZJOB010000712.1:0-1510 GCA_964547435.1 uncultured Desulfatiglans sp.
CCCGCCCCCGTATCAAGTGCGGGGCAGGCTCCAACCGCGGGAATGACGCCTTTGGCTATTCTCGGACATCATCCTAGTTCATCAATATTGAATACTAAATTTCATTTTTACCTCTGAAAAATCTCATTCTGAAGATCTTTTGTCACTCTTGCGCCTGACGTTACTATACTATTGCTAATACTTACACCTTCCTCAATTATCACATTATTCCAGATAACCGATTCGTTGATAAAAACGTTTTTTTTAATAACACTGCTGTTTCCGATCACGCCCCAATTCTTAAAAACAGCGGATGGATCAATAATGGTGTTATTGCCTATGGATATTTTTTCGCCTTTTAACTCAAGCAGTTCACGGTTTGCGTTTCTGTAGCTTTCAATAGTGCCGATATCATGCCAGATATGCCCTTTTGCCACAAACGAATTTATATCAATTTTCGCGGCGATAAGGGACCTGTACACGTCGATTATATCGGAGTATCCGCTGTTTGGAATATAATCGAATATTCCCGGTTCCAAGACATGTATTCCTGTGAAAGCAAGCAGGTTTTCATGATTTTCATTATTAATCTTTACAATATTGCCGGCAGAATTCAATTGAATCTGGTTAAAGGGTTTTCTGTTATGCAGAACCATTGTAACCATGGCGCCCGATTTTTTATATGATTCAAGAACCTTATCCAGACTGATGTTAGTGATAATATCGCTATTGACAACCAGAAATGGGCCTTTACCGAGAAAATCCCTGCAATTGAATATGCCGCCGCCTGTGCCCAGTATCTCCGGCTCTTCCTTTACCTCCAGTTTCAGTTCGCTGGATATCATGGTCTTGACGAAATCAATAATCTTCTGACCGAGATAATGACAGTTCACGATGATCTCTCTTATACCATAACTGCTCAGGTATGCGATATTCCGGGCCAGTGCCGGAGTATTCACAACAGGCATCAGGGCCTTTGGCGTCTCTTCGGTCAGTGGCTTTAACCTGGTTCCAAGACCCGCCGCCAGTATCATGGCTCTCATTAATTTTTCCTCACAAGAAAGTTATTGCATTTGTCTGTTACTGATTATAGATATTCATTTGTGATGTCAAAGAATTTAAACTGTGATTCGAAAGAAAGAAAATTGAATACAACACTGGAACTCTTCGAAGTCGATTGCAGGATAGGGCAGTTATTTATGATAGGGATGCCCGGCCCTAAGCTTGATGATATTACCGAAAAACTTATACGTGATTTCAATATCGGCGGAATAATCCTCTTTTCGAGAAACATATCCGATCCTCTCCAACTGGCCAGACTCTTAAGGAAGATAAAAGAGACCGCCCGCAGGTATCACCGAACCAATATTTTTATAGCCATAGATCAGGAAGGGGGAAGGGTGGCCAGACTGAAGACGCCATTCCATCTCTTTCCGGGAAATGAAGCCATAGGCAAGAATGATAATCCCCTTGAAAAGGCGCAAGAATTCGGTGAAGTTACCGCGCTTGAGATGAAGCTGGTCGGCCTTAA
>CAZJOB010000713.1:0-1502 GCA_964547435.1 uncultured Desulfatiglans sp.
GTCTTCACTAAAGCTACGCCGCGACAAGATGGCGGGACAGGCAAACCACACGAAAAGAGCTGTCTGAAGTGGATTAGGCTTTAGGCTTTTAGTTTTCTGCCTTTCCTTCAGTCTGAAATTCTTCAGCCTGATTTTTATCGTGTGTTTGGTGTCAAATTTTGCGACAGGATACTCATGTAATTAGTATTACGCCGAATGGCTGCAAAACCCCATGTTTGAGCTTTTTATATTATACCTTGTCCCGCATACTCAATAGATCTAACAGCCCATATTCTTTATTTTCACTTAATATTTTAATAATACTGTTTTTCCGTTTGCGGGGAATATTTTCATATATCTCAGATAAGATTTTTTCTCCCTCATACAGTCGACACATATTTAATACACTCACTCCTGCCTCAATATCTCTTTCCTTTTTTTCTTCGTTATTTCTTCTTAATGCAATTATCAGTTTATGAAATCCATAATTGACTGGATGAGGCACTTTTACTTCTATGCCATTGAAACTAACTGTTATCGTATTTTCCTCCAGCATGCCCAGTAATCTAATTTTCTGAGCGTTCATAGATAAAAAGGGCAGCGGATATGGCTTTTCAGAACTCCTGCCTCTTTCTTCAACCAGGAATTCCATTATCAATTCAGGGTGTACAAGTCTTACATGTCCTTGTGGAAAATTGTAGTCCTCTATAAACCCGAGGTCTTCTAACAGCTTCGGTAAATCGACTCTTTCTTTTACCTGTGTTTTTCTTGAGACAAGAAAGTCAAGGTCCCTGGTTCTCAGTGTTGTGAGATTACTTTCCCTGGAATAATATTGCCTGTATATCGGGAGACACCAGCTACCGATCAGTATGATTTTTGATAATACGCCTGCTTTATCAAGCCTGCTGAGGATTTCCAGAAATAATTCAGATTGATTCTCGTCCACGTAAAGCACCCTTTAAAAACTTTATTTGTTTTTTTATTTTAGAAATATTGTTTCGGTATTTTTTCCTTAATTCCTTTGCCCTTGAATATTCTTTTTTCATTTCATCAGATACATTTTTACCTTGATACTTGAATTTAACATCGCCCTTTTCCCGAAGTACTATATAGTAATACTCGTGGCCTTTTATATTTTTTTTAATGAGACTTCCTAAAGGAAGTTTTTCCAGTTCCTTTTTATATTGCTCTTTCATCCTTATAGAATTTTCCAGCTCTTCTTCCAATATACCTTTTAATGCCATTCTTGACTCCTGTTACCATACAAATGGAGGAATATGGTAAGTTGTATGATAACAGTTGTCAATTAAATAGTTACCATACAATATGGAAAACATTGGGATCAGGCACTGACATTGACATAAAGAAGATAAATTGTGAGAGAGGGAGGGCGACCAAATAATAATAATTAATGTGTTGTGCTATTGAAGTTGAAATTATCCAGCTAATATCTGAATTCTGATTTTCTCCGAATCCTTCAGCATCTGCTGGATCTCATAAAAACAGTCTGTAGCTTTTTAGAC